>JAPLDC010000400.1 GCA_026391935.1 Bacteroidota bacterium
CATTCGGAGTGAAAGAAGGCGACAAAATGTACCGTCCGAAAGCGGAGAGAGCAGAAATTTGGTAATAGTATTTGAATATTTTTATAAATGAAAAAACACCTTGTTAGAAAATAGCAAGGTGTTTTTTTTAGCAGTTTTTACGATAGAGATTGTATTCTTCTTCTCCGATCGCCACCCAATTTTCTTTGTAATCAAAAGTCATATCATGCAGGAAATTCCTGTCGGGCATTATGTTCACTATATAACGATGAAGTACATTTTTGCTTCCTATTATTTGGATCTCTTCCCACTCTTTATCTGAAATGATCTTAAAGTATGATCTGTTGTTCAGATATTTTCGAAATTGAGGATATGCTATTTCCATCTTTTAAAAGTCAGGGCAAGTTGTTGCAGTCTTTCTTCTGAAACTGATCTTTTTAAACCAATGTTCTTTGTGATGTTTTGTCTTCTTATTATTTTGTTTGACCACTTTTTTTTCTTCACCGCTCCCTGCAATTCCTTTTTCTAGAATTGGTTTAGGAGGTGAAACGGGTTCTGCTTTTTTTTCTTCTGCTGGTTGTGGTTTATCTGCTTTATGAATTAAAGTATCACGAACTGATCTGCTGGAAGCATTTTTAATATCAGAAACCACAATTGGCTCTTCTGATTTTTCAACATTTGTTTTTTCTGAAACAAAAGTATTCTCATTTTGCTTGCCTGAAGAAACAGGAGAACTTGTTTTTACAGCATTGAAATTTTGATATTTAGGCGTATTGAAATCACTTTTGTCTGCGACTTTATTACGTTTGCTTAAATAGCTGAAATAATCCGCTTTATTTGCAACTTGTTTTTTATTCCAGTTTGGACAGGCATCGCTTGCAGGTTTTTCAGGAATTGTTTGTGACAATAATGGCGTCAAGTATGATCCTTGTGCCAAAAACAGAAATATGAGCGCCTTTTTCATAATATTATCCTTTTGTCAATAACGTATCAATATTACCAATTAGTATTTTTATATTTACATTTTGTATAAATTTTTTTGAAATTCAATTCAAATGCACTCATTCCTCGAAAAGACCGTTGATTACCTTCATGAAAAATACGGTGACGATATTAGTGAACTGTGCATTGTTTTACCCAATAGAAGAGCAGGTTTATTTTTAAAGACGCATTTCTCGAACAAACTAAAAAAAACATTCTGGAGTCCTGAAATATATGCCACCGAAGATTTTGTTGCCTTATTGGCTGAATTGGAGATAGCCGATTCGACAACCCTTTTATTTGAATTGTTTGAAACAGTAAAGCATATCGGTAAAAGAGATGTTGAAACGTTTGATGAATTTAGCAAATGGGGACAAATATTATTGAGCGATCTGAATGAGATCGATAGATATCTGGTAGATTCAAAACAATTATTCGGAAACCTCAAGGATATTAAGGAGTTGGAGGCTTGGAGTTTGAATAGTGAAGAAACATTAACCGATTTTCAAAAACAATATCTTGAATTTTGGAAATTATTAGGTGAATATTATACTGATTTTTCGAATCGTTTGCTTTCGCAACATCAGGCATATCAAGGATTGGCATACCGCATTGTTGCAGATAAAGTGGAAGAAAGAGTGGCGAAACATCCTTGGAAGAAAATTATTTTTGCCGGATTTAATGCGCTTAATAAAGCTGAGGAAATTATTATCGGGAAATTATTGAATTCCGGAAAGGCGCAGATCATTTGGGATACTGATTCATACTATATCAATAATGTCAATCAGGAAGCAGGAAGGTTTATCCGGAGATATCAGCAGTCGGGGAAATTTTCTAAAGGTGTTTCTTCTGATGCTACAAGCGATGACAGAAATATTATCATCGAGGAAACATTATTATCCAACGAAAAGAAAACCATAACTGTGATCGGTGCGGCTAAGAATATCGCACAAGCGAAGGTGGCAGGCAGTATTGTTTCTGAAATTCAAAAGACCGATACCGCTCTCAAAGCAACAGCTTTGGTTTTGGCGGATGAAAATTTATTGTTTCCTGTTTTACATTCGCTACCCGAAAACCTGAAGGACATTAACATTACGATGGGGTATCCTTTAAAATTTACTCCCGTTGCCGGTTATTTTGATATTGTTTTTGCCATGCATGAGAACGGATCAAAATTCGCGAAAGGCAAATCGAACTACAGTTTTTACCACAGTGATATTGTTAAGTTTTTGAGTCATGCCTATACGGCAACATCCTTGATCACCGTTTCAAAAGAATATTCAATACGCCCGGTTTTACAAGCAATACAGGAACGGAATATTGTTTTTGCAAATGTGAAAATGTTGGCTTCCATTTTTTCTGAATTTAATTGTGATAAAGAATTTGAAGTGTTGCATCCTGTTTTTAAACAGTGGGAAACATCTACTGATGCGATTGCATGTATGCATTATTTAATTGACACATTAAAAAACGGAATTGTTCTTCAGCAGGATAAAAAGGATGAAAACAAAGCGAGTTTAGAATTGGAATATCTATTTGCATTTACAAAGATCATTAAACGTATTCATGTGTTGATGGGCACTTATCCCGAATCAATCACAGATCTGAAAACTCTGCGAGGAATTGTAAATCAAATTGTAAGAACTGCTACTTTGCCTTTTTATGGTGAGCCCTTGATGGGCTTGCAGGTAATGGGAATGCTGGAAACACGGACCCTTGATTTCGAAAACGTGATTTTGCTTTCTTGTAATGAAGATATTCTTCCATCCGGAAAATCTGTTAATTCTTTTATTCCGTTTGAGCTGAAACGTGTTTTTGGATTGCCAACCTACAGCGACAAAGATTCCATTTTCTCTTACCATTTCTACCGATTGTTACAGCGGGCAACAAACATTTATTTATTGTATAATACAGAAAGTGATGCTTTGGGTAGCGGAGAAAAAAGTAGATTTTTAACTCAGCTGATCTATGAATTGCCAAAAGTAAATCCCAATGTAACGATCACAGAAAAGCTGGTGAGCATCCCGGTCATCAATAATGGTTTTGATAATAAAATAGTGATAGAAAAATCGCCTTTGATTCTTGAAAAGTTAAAAGCAAAAGCGGAATATGGATTTTCTCCTTCTTTGTTGAATATCTATCGCAATTGTTCTTTGCAGTTTTATTTTCATGCGATAGCCGGTTTACGTGAAGTGGACGAAGTGGAAGAGACAATCGGTGCCGATACGCTTGGAAATATTATCCATGAAGTATTGGAAACATTCTATAAACCATTTGTCGGGAAGAAAATTCAAGTAGTTGATATACAGGAAATGAAAAAGCTGGTGGACTCAACAACGCTTGCTTTGTTTAAGAAACAGTATAGTGAAACAGAAGTGAGTTACGGGAAGAACCTGTTGACCTTTAAAGTGGCTCTTAAATTCATTTATAATTTTTTAGCATCCGAAATAGAGTCGATTAAAAAATCTGAAAAATCAGGACAACCGATTCTTATCAAAGCCTTAGAACAAGATCTGGAGAGTAGTTTTGTTATTGGTTCACAAAATATTAAAATAAAAGGAAAAGCGGATCGTATCGATACGGTTGGTAGTTTAACCCGTATTGTTGATTATAAAACAGGTTTGGCCGACAATAAGGAGTTGAAATTTGATGATTGGGAAGCCATCCGTTTGGATGTAACGCTCTCCAAAAGTTTTCAATTGCTGACCTATGCCTGGCTGTATCAGAAAATGAATCCTGAAATAAAAGAGAATATTGTTTCAGGGATCATCACATTCCGAGAATTAAGTGCAGGCTTAAAGACTGTAAAAGTGAAGGATTCAACGAATCTTGATGTCTCTGTTCTTTCTGAATTCGAAATACAATTACGACAATTACTGTCTGAAATATTTGATACTGAATTACGTTTTACCCAAACAAATGATAGTGACAATTGTGAGTATTGTGCTTTTAAAGGGATCTGTAACAGATAATTTTTATTTCTTTAAATGTATCTTTCCTACAAGTGCCGCATTATTAAACTAAATTAATTGTAGACGGTGAACGCAAATCATAAATCTGATACCGAAATGAAACAGGAATTGCAGCAAATAGAAGCTGCAAAGGAAGATCCTGCTTGTTTTGCTGTGCTTTATGATAGGTATTATAAACCGATTTTTGTGTTCATTCATAGGAGAACAGACAATGAAGAGCTGACAGCGGACATTACTTCTCAGGTTTTTTTGAAAGCCTTAATCAATATTAAAAAGTATGAATTTAAAGGTGTACCGTTTTCTGCCTGGCTTTTCAGGATCGCTTTTAATGAGATCAATATGTATTTTCGGAAAAACAATGCAGAAAGAGTAGTGAGTCTTGATAAAAATGGTGTGATTCAAATAGCGCAGGAAGTTGAAATAGATGAAAATACAGAAGGACTAAAACAAATGATGAATGCCTTAAAACGGATGGATGCTTTGGAGATACAACTTATAGAGTTACGGTTTTTTGAAAAACATTCTTTTGCGGAAGTATCCGTAATAGTTGGGATCACAGAAAATAATGCAAAGGTAAAAGTGTATCGTATTTTAGATAAATTAAAAAAAATATTGAGCAAAAAATAATGTCAAAGTTGAAATTCAATATCGATAAACCGGATCTGCAAGATGAGCAGATCAATAAACACAAGGATTTTAATAAACTGATCTATAATTATCAATCAGCTACAAAACCCTTGTACAAAACACCTTTGTATAAAAACAAAAAAGTGTTCATTGTCATTTTATTGATCTTGTTGGTGATGTATGTGATCGTTGAGGTTTTGGAGAAAGGGGAGGATGGTAAAACTCCGGTTAAGCAGGAGCAAGGAAAATAATTTTAAGTTTAGTATCACTCCACAAACTTATAGCCAACACCCCTTATAGAATGAAAATGGATTGGTTCCCGCTGATTTATTTCAAAATGCTTTCTAAAAGCAAGGATATAATTATCAATTGTACGTGAGGAAGGGTAAGCATATTTACCCCAAACAGAATCCAGAATTTCTTCTCGTGAAATAACTTCTCCTTTGCGTTCGATGAGTAATTTTAAAAGTGCAATTTCCCTTTTTGTGATCTCAGCTTTCCCGTTTACCCCTGTAATTTCATAGGTAACAAAATTGATCGTATTGTTTCCAAAAGAATATGTTTCTAATGACTTTTCTGTCTCTTTTTGTTGGCTTCCCCGTTTGACCAAGATCTGAACCCTAAGAAGTAATTCTTCCAAATTAAATGGCTTTGTCAGATAATCATCTGCTCCTAATTTTAACCCTTGAATTTTATCTGCACTGGAGCCTTTAGCTGTTAAGAATAGGATCGGGACTTCGGTATTTTCTTTGCGTATCAATTCACAAACATCAAAACCATTCATTTCAGGTAACATCACATCCAGCAGTATGAGGTTAAAGTTTTCTTTGTGAAATTCCTTTAGTGCATCTATGCCGGTTGTGGCAGTTGAAACAAGGTATCCTTCCAGTTCCAGATTTAACTGAATTGTCTTTAGGAGGTTTTCCTCATCTTCTACTAATAGGATACGCTTTTGACTCATGTTATTGCAAATATAAAGGTTTTATGGTCAAATGGTATACCTGACATTTTGAAATAATTTTTTCTTTCACATGGTTTTTCCATTCAGGGTACTGCTACATTTTTTATTTTAATCGAAAAGGTTCTTCCTTCCATTATAATTTGACAAAGCATATTTTGGTCGGGGAATTAGTTTTAAAATGGCTAAATTTGTAGTGTTAAAATAATGGTGACCAGAATCATAAAGCGTACATAAACACCAAAACACTTTAGCAATTTGAATTATGAAAATAGGAATTGTATGTTATCCCACATTTGGTGGTAGTGGAGTTGTGGCAACAGAGCTTGGGAAAGCATTGGCCGAAAAGGGACATCAGGTGCATTTTATAACCTATAGTCAGCCGGTGCGGTTGGATTTCTTTTCTGATAATTTATTTTATCACGAAGTTTCAGTTTCTGATTACCCTTTGTTTGAATATCAGCCCTATGAACTTGTGTTATCAAGCAAATTGGTGGATGTTGTAAAATATGAAAAACTGGATCTGTTGCATGTACATTATGCCATTCCACATGCCTCTGCGGCATATATGGCAAAACAAATTTTAGCATCGCAAGGAATAAATATTCCATTTATCACCACACTGCACGGAACGGATATTACCTTGGTTGGAAAAGATCCTTCCTTTGAACCTGTCATTACTTTTGCGATCAACGAAAGTGATGCTGTAACAGCAGTTTCCGAAAGCTTGAAAAAGGATACGTATGTGAATTTCCCGAATGTGAAAAAGGATATTCAGGTGATTCCCAATTTTATTTGTCTGGAGGATCATAAATCCGATAATAATCAATGTCATAAAAAGATGTACGCTCCCAATGGAGAACGTTTATTGATCCATGTTTCCAATTTCAGAAAAGTGAAACGTGTGGAAGATGTATTGAGAATTTTTGATGTAGTGAGAAAAAAAATGCCGGCAAAATTGATCCTCGTGGGTGATGGTCCTGAAAGAGGAAATATTGAAAAGCTTTGCAGAGAGCTGAATACCTGTGAAGATATCAAGTCATTGGGGAAAATTGTGAATCCTGAACAAGTATTATCCATCGCGGATCTATTCTTGTTGCCATCTGAAACAGAAAGTTTTGGTTTAGCAGCATTAGAAGCCATGGCAAGCAAAGTGCCTGTGATATCAACTAATTCCGGTGGTTTGTCTGAGGTCAATAAAAATGGATTCAGTGGTTATATGAGTAATGTGGGTGATATTGAAGACATGGCAAAAAATGCTATTCATATTTTGAAAGATGACGCAACGTTGAATCAGTTTAAAATCAATGCCTATGAACAGGCAAAGAAATTTGATATCGCTAAAATATTACCGATGTATGAGAAACTTTATACAGAGGTATTGGCTAAAAATAAGATCCTTGTAAAATAGGATCTGCTCAAAAAAGTGTTTAATCCTTACAAAATGTTAGCAAGAAATATTTTTATTTTATTGCTCCCGATTTTACTTTCAACATTTATTTGTGAAGGGCAGAATACCTTGGTACTCGATAACTATAAAGTTTTTGGATTCAAACGCATCCGCTTTTGTGAGGGAGATATTATTACTTTCCGGCTGCACGACTTTAAAAAAAGATATAACGGAGAAATTCTTTTGATCACCGATTCTACAATTGCAGTAAAAGGTATGGAAATCCCTTTGAAAATGATCGATGTTGTTTATATTGAAAGAGGTAATTTTCTAACAAAAAGTTTTTCGCATGTATTTATATGGTGTGGCTTGGGATTTATCCTTTTAGATACCGGAAATAATTTAATCGCTAATCGTCCTACTGTTGTTGAAAACCGTGCAGTTGTTGCCGGTGGTTCATTGATTGTTTTGGGATTTACAATGAAAGCAATCACTCACAAAAAATACAAAATAGGAAACAGGAATACACTCAAAGTATTTGCGAATTAATCTTTTTCCCATTTCCTGGTCACTTTGCCATTTTGCGTTTCAAAGGTGTACTTTTTTTCAACAGCAAGCTTAAACATCCTTTTTCTTAATTTTTTTGGATAAAAAGTCGAATAAATATTCCTTAAACGTTTTCGCTTTTCCACAATTCCTATTTGTCCCAATACATCCTGTGCGGATGCTGCACAGCGCATCCCGAAAAACGCATAATCGTAAGGCACATTGCTGCAATAATCGTTTTCTATTTTATTGATCTCTTTGTATTGTTCTTCTGTTAACGGGATAAAAAATGTTACAACTTTACATCCTTTCGGATACACATTTTGGTTGGGGGTGTGTTTAGATTTAAATTCACAATGATGATTATTGCGGTGAGAAAAAATATGCACTTTTCCACAGGGAGAAAATCCGTAATCAACACTATCAACTTGTATTGAAACATGACCACCATGCATACCGCCAAAATATTTCTTTTCGCTGTCTTTGAATTTCCTTTCCGGTTTAGAGCCATAAAGGAAATGAACTTTTATGATGTGAGATGAATCAACTTGTCCTTGTACAAGGAAACAAATGGAGAGGAATAAGGCGGTTAAAGAAAAGCGCATTTATTTTGGTTTATTTAGAAGCATCTGCTAAATAATTTTTTTTCGTTTGAGGACAATGCATTTACTATACAATTATCCTCCTGCTTTTTTGGCTTTATAATTCATATCGGTAAGCAGTTTCAATACTTTATCCCTATGATCACCTTGCAACAGAATTTCTTCATCCTTTACGCTTCCTCCAACCCCGCATTTTTGCTTTAATGTTTTCCCGAGTTTTTCCAGATCGGCATCATTTCCAACAAATCCGTTTATTCGGGAAACTAATTTTCCTCCGCTTATGCGGTCAAGAAAAATCTTCAGATTTTGTTGCTGTGGTGGCAACGATTCCATTGGAGTATCGTCGTCACTGTTAAATTGAAAATCTTTATTCGTTGAAAATACAAATCCGTCAGTAGAATTTTTTTTTGCCATGTTAAATATTGTTTTTTTGCGGATGCTTCTTAATGAATAGTACGTATTAATTTAAGGTATTATTACTTTTAAAGATAAGGGATTTATTTTAATTTTTAATTCCTTACCGATCTCAATTGGTTCTCCGTCAATATGCGCGATGGTGCCTTGTTGCCTTACAATTACCTCTTTTACTTTGATGGTTTCCAGGAAAGCGGATTGGTGAATTGTTCGCTTAAACAAGCGATATCCGATAGAAAGCGCATTGGTAAACTTAAAATCTTTTAAAATGGCAATATCCAGCAAGCCATCAGAAATATCGGCTGTAGGAGCAATATGTGCGTTGTTTCCCCATTGAGAACCGTTTGCGAAGCTGATCAGGTAGGCGTTCTTTGTAACGCTGTTTCCATCAATAATCAATTCGAAGTCTTGAGCTTTATACCTAGGAAATTCCCTACTGATCACTTTGAGATAAGAAGAGAAGCCTCGTTTTCCGAATTTGGCAAATTCCCAACCAATATGCGCATCAAAACCGATACCTGCAACATTCACAAATTTTTCTTCGTTCATCTGAACAGTGTCAATTGCGGTTTGTTTACCCTTATTGATGACCTGCATGGCCTTTTTCAGATTTAATGGGATGTTAAGGTGGCGAGCTAAGCCATTGCCGGAGCCGGCAGGAATTATCGCCATGGCAGTGTTTGTATCGATCAATCCTTTGGCCGTTTCATTTACGGAGCCATCGCCACCTACAGCAACAACAATGTTTATCTTTCGGGAAGCTGCTTCTTTAGATAACTGAATGGCATGTTTTGCAGCTTTTGTATAAGCGATTTCATAATCGAAAAGTGTACGGTCGAGTTGTTCGTCAATAAGTTTCTCGATCACTTTTTGGCGACCAATTCCCGAAACGGGATTCACTATAAAACAAATACTTTTTTTAGACATTTATTTCTCAATGCATGAGGTTATTGATCAGACTTTGCTGGTATGTTTGAATGATGGCTTTTGTTTTTCTTTCCATCTGCTTTGCAAGTTCAGGCTTCTTGATAATAAGATTTTGCGCTAACAAACTATCATTTTTAAAGTCATATAACTCAGTAGCCTTTTCACCATCAAATTCCAGCGAGTAATTATTTTCTACTATCTGGTAGGTATTGCTATTAAATACCAAAGCGAATCGTTGTGCCGTGCTGTCAAAAACACTGTTCCCAAAAGAAAAATACCCGGATGGATAGTTGATGTAGTCTAGTATAGATGGTTGTATATCAATCTGTTGCGTTGTACTAGAGTCGATCTTTTTCAAGTTGCTTCCCGGGAAATAGTAGATAATAGGAATGGTGTTATTTCCTACCTTATTTTGGTAAAATGGATCACCGGAAATGCCGGTATGATCTGCTGTCAGCACAAATAAAGTATTTTTGAACCAGGGCATTCTTTTGGCTGATTCGAAGAACTTGCGTAAAGAATAGTCGCTGTAGGAAATGGATCTTTCAATAGGCAAATATCCTTCTTTAAACTTCCCATTGTATCTTTCGGGCACAGGATAAGGATGATGCGAGGTAAGCGTAAAGAGTGTTGCAAAAAAAGGTTGTTTTTTTTGATCCATAGTTTTTGCGGCATACTGAAGAAACTCTTCATCCCAAATCCCCCAATTACCATCATAATCCTTTTCATTGTTATATTCGGTCCTGCCATAATAATTATCATACCCGGCAATCTTTGCGAATCCGTCAAATCCCATTGTTCCGTTTGTTCCTCCGTGAAAAAAAGCGGTATAGTAGCCTTGTAGCTTCAGCAAATTAGCCAAGCTGTTGATCTGGTCATCTCCATATGGAGATGAAATATACGGTTCGTTCATCCAAGTAGGAGTACTGGCAACAATAGCAGGAATACCTTGTATGGATGTTTTGCCATTTGCAAATGCATTTACAAAGGTTAAACTTTCTCCTATTAGCGAATCAAGAAAAGGGGTAAACCCTACTTTTTTCCCATTGATGGCGCCAATGTATTCCTTTGAAAAGCTCTCCAGTGCTATCACAAAAATGTTCAGCTTTTTAAACTCACCTGTTTCGGCTTTGTGGTGCGGATCATAAAGGCTTATCAGTTCGTTTTTATTTGAAAAAAAGTTACTTGGAACTATTGTTTGCAGATCCAATGTTTTAAGGATACTGAACGGGGTATTTAAAACCAAAGGGATGTATTTTACATTTGTGTTTTTTCCTGCATCCACCGCATTTATCGGTTTTAATTGAAATCCTCCCCGATACCCTAAAACCAATATAGGGAGAGCGATAAAAAAAACAATGAATTGGCTTAAATATAAATTGTAATTCCAGGTTGAAGGGGTATTCCGGTCTATTTTTTTATAAAAATAATAGGTTGAAAAAGTAAGGGAAGCCCAGATCAGGAATATGTACCAATATTCTTTTATAAAAAGAGGTAACAAACGGCTTAAGTCATTCCCGATTTTTCCTCCGAAAAAGTTGAATACATCGGCTGTGGTTCGTTTTAATGTGAATTGAAAGTAGATCAGATCAACACAGTTTGCCAAAATAGCAAAGCTATTGATAATGACGAATAACCATAAAAGTGTAATTCGGTAGAAGCGTTTTTCCCTGAACGAAAAGGGGAGGATATATAGAATGATGAACAAACTGTTTGAAAGAATGATTACAGAAAGGTCAAATTTTAATCCTAAGAACAATGTGATCAATAATTGCCCAATGCCTAGGTCAGAAAAATAGGTATGATTAAACCAATAGAAAAGGAGGCGGCAAATCGTGTAAAGGCAAAATAAAAGGCCTAGCTTTTTGCTTAAAGTAATAATGTTGGAGGCCCAAGTTTGCATAGAGTGCAAATCTAATAAATATTAATAAGATATGTTTTTGCGATTATTTTGTTCCAAATGTCAGGTTTGAAATGAATAAAAATAAAAAAAAAAGAAAAAATTTGTTTGGTATACTAAATTTAATATATATTTGCCGAAATTTTAATTAAAATCACAAACAAAACAAAATGAAAAAATTATTTACATTAGTTGCCGTAGCAAGTATGTTTACATTCGTTGCTTGCGGACCAAGTGAAGCAGAAAAAAAAGCTGCTGCACAAAAGATCACTGATTCTACGAATCTTTACAATGAAGGTGTTGCTGCTGCTGAAGCTGCTACAAAAGCTGCAGATTCTGTTGCTGCTGCTGAAAAAGAAGCTGCTGCTGCTGCTGAAGCTACTAGAATCGCTGATTCTACTGCTGCTGCTGCTAAAGCTCCAAAAGGTAAAAAGAAATAATTTTCTTTTTGCAAGAATTAAAAAAAGAGTTCCGATTATCGGCACTCTTTTTTTTTTGTCTTTTTTTATCCAGGTTAACGGTCATCTCCTTTTTATTTCTTTCCAGCTTAACCAATTCATCTATTTTCCTTCGTTAATAATTGTTAGAAATATCCTATATATCAAATTGCCTTATTACTTTTAGCGAATAATTAAATATATGCGCCATAGGCTTCTCTTGCTATTTGTTTTTATTTCTATTCAGTCCTTTTCCCAAAAAATGACAATTTCTGGAAATGTACTAGATACCGTTTCCAAAGTTCCAATGAAAAATGCCGTTGCGATGGCGGTACGAATAAAAGATTCAGTCCTAGTTGCTCATACAAGAACGGATGCAAATGGTTTTTTTAAATTAGAGAACCTTTCCATTGATACCCTTCAAGTAATCGTTTCTGATTCTAAATTTTCCGAAAAGGTATTTTATGTTTTCGGTAGTCCTAGTAATTACCAATTCGATTTTGGAAAAATTGTATTGCCTCCCAAAAGTCAACAATTGAAGGAAGTGGTTATTTATGCTTTTAAAGATCCTGTCTATTATAAAGGAGATACTTTAATATATACAGCTGATTCCTTTAAAGTAAAGCCGAATACTACTGTGGAGGACTTATTAAAAAAACTTCCGGGAATTAAGGTGGATGCAAAAGGAAAGATCACCTCTCAAGGTAAAGAAGTAA
>JAPLDC010000152.1 GCA_026391935.1 Bacteroidota bacterium
TATAAATTTAATTTTGTTTTTATCGTTGCTCAAATGCCTTCCCCTATTGAGAGGGGAAGGGTTGTATTTACTGTTCTTCACTAAAATCATTATCAGTACAACTCCCCATTTACAAAGGGGGCCAGGGGTTAATCTTTTAGAGATATGTCAATCCTTTTCGTGATTATTTTATTAGGATTTGTTTATTGTTATTCGATGTACCTAAACATTTGTTTTGAAATTTTCTTTAACTTTTTGATCGCAAAAAGTGGGAAGAAGAAAGTTTTTAAATAGAATGCTATTGGTAAATATAATTGCAATAAAGTAAAACTGCTTTTAACATCCTTTTTATCTTTTTGCTTGATCAAAAAGAAACAAAAATCAAGAAAGCATAATTGCTGCCGCACATGCTACACGGCATCGTATGCTTTCAGTCCTCACCCGCGGCTCCGAAAGGTCAATTGCTTTTAAACAATGATCTTCCTGTAAACCTTTCTTAAAACAAAAAGCATATTTTAATTCTATTCTAAAATCATTGTTAGAACTATTCTCTCTTTACAAAGGAGGCTAGGGGGATTTCTACTATCAAATTATCACATTCTTTCCTTACAAAAAAACTATCCCTCCACATAAAAACATTATACAAGCCCTTTGTTCACATAACGTTTCCAAAAAATTCCTTATAATTGTATGTTGAATAAAGTTTCCAAAAAGTTCAGTGATTCTTCTCTGAAATTGAGGAAAAGCAAATTCAATTAAATTTGACCGCATGAAAAAAGTAGCAGTAATTGGTTCAGGGATATCCGGATTAAGCATCTCAAGAATGCTTAAAACCCACTATCAGGTTGAGATAGTAGAGAAGAACCCGAAATTTGGTGGGCTGATTAAATGTGACAGAATAAATGGTATTCTTTTTCATCGTGTAGGTGGTCATGTATTCAATAGCAGAAACCAAATGGTATTAGATTGGTTCTGGAAACATTTCGATCAGGAAAAAGAGTTTCTGAAAGCTACTCGTAATGCAAAAATAGTTTTACTGGAAAAGCTGATTGGCTACCCTATCGAAAATTTTCTTTACCAGCTACCCGAAGAAAATATTAAGTTGATTGTTAATGAACTACTAGAACTATTAAAGGAGAAAAACACTTACACCTATAAAAATTTTAAAGATTTTTTAATCGGCAATTTTGGCGAAGAACTTTACAAACTTTATTTCGGACCATACAACTCTAAGATCTGGAATACCGACCTGGCAGCTGTGCCGCTACAATGGCTGGATGGCAAACTACCAATGCCAAAATTAAAAGAAGTGATCCTTAGCAATATCCTGAAAAAAGAGGAAGCGAATATGGTACACTCCTCCTTCTTCTACCCTTGTAAAGATGGTTCACAATTCATTGTCAACCGCTTATCGGAAGGCTTATCTATAAATTGTTCCTACACTGTTGAATCAATTAGCGTTCAAGCGGATAAAAAATTATCCATAAATAATAATGACAAAGTGGTTGATTCAATTGTATTTTGTGGTGATGTCCGCGAATTACATAAGATCATTCAGATCAATGATACTACCTTACAAAAAGCATTGCAAAATGTTTCCGGACTGATCTCGAACGGCACTTCAAACTTATTGTGTGAAACGGATGAAAATGATCTTTCCTGGTTGTATCTTCCTGAAGATAAATTTAAAGCACACCGGATCATTTATACGGGAAACTTCAGCGAAACAAATAATGAAGGTTCAAAACGAAAAACATGTGTTGTGGAATTTTCAGGAAAACACGAGGAAGCAGAAATATTGGAAGAACTAAAATTACTTCCTGGCAATTTAAAAGCATTGGCTTTTAATTATGAAGCAAATTCTTATATCATCCAACATCAAACAACAAGAAAAGATATCGCTTTGCTAAAATCATTGCTAAAACCGTATCGGATATTTTTATTAGGACGGTTTGCCGAATGGGAATATTATAATATGGATAAGTGTATTGAGGCGGCTATGGAGTTAGAGAAAGAGAGTTTTAACTAAATCATTATTAGAACTTTTCCCCCTTTAAAAAAGTGGGCTAGGGGGATTTTTTTCTGGAGAAAGTGATGTCGCTCCGAATCATGAATGTTTTTAGGATTCCTTTAATGACAATCGATCGACATTTCTCCACAAGAATTAAACCCTTCGCAACCTTTGCAACGAGGGAACAGCACTAATTA
>JAPLDC010000291.1 GCA_026391935.1 Bacteroidota bacterium
TTTAAAAGAACAAAAAATAGAAGTAAGAATTTAGAGAAATATAAAATATGAAACCAGATTTTAAAAAAGCAGCGGATGGATTAATTCCCGCGATCATTCAAGATAACGTCACCAAAATAGTTTTAATGTTAGGCTATATGAATGAAGAAGCATTTCAAAAAACACAATCAGAAAAGAGAGTGACTTTTTTTTCACGTTCAAAAAATCGCTTATGGACCAAAGGTGAAGAAAGCGGACATTTTTTGGATGTTGATGAAATGCTTTTGGATTGTGACAATGATACGATTTTGATAAAAGCAACTCCTTTTGGTACAATTTGTCATACTGGAGCGGATACTTGTTTCAATGAAATAAATACGCCCAATTTTCTCATTCAATTAGAAAGAATTATTCATGATCGAAAGGTTAATCCAAAAATTAGTTCTTACGTTTCTTCGCTATTTGGAAAAGGGATAAATAAAATAGCTCAAAAAGTGGGAGAAGAGGCAATAGAGCTTGTAATTGAAGCAAAAGACAACAATAAAGATCTTTTTAAAAATGAAGCAGCAGATTTACTCTTTCATTACCTTATATTATTGTCAGAAAAAGGCTTTGGCTTCAAGGAAATTGTCAAAGTACTGGAGGATAGAAATCTAAAATAACCTATTTTTTGTAAAATGTTAAGTTCTCGGACATTTTTTTGCATAAAAATCTCCCTTTTTAGCCCGAATATTTAATTAATTTCCTTATAATTGGTAAATTTTTAGATTATTAGAGGTCTGTTTTAGAATAAGCATCAGCATTTATGGATTTAAACAAGAGCGGTTCAATTGAAGAGACAATATTTACCAAAAAGGTAAATAGTGTTAGGTCAGCTTTTATTGGTCCTGATAAGAAAGTTATCGTCTCCCATATAGGAGAGCTTGATCAAGACAAGGTTAACACAATCTCTACATTGGTCGAAACGCAGATGGAGTATCTTGGTGTGAGTAAAAATGCTACCAAGAAGATTTTTAATATTGTTATTGAAACACTTCAGAATATTTGCATCCATGGAGAAAAGGATAATAACGGTTACCAAATGACCTATTTCTTAATTGGGAAACATAAAAATGAATTTTCTATTTTTTCTGGAAATATTGTTAGCAATAGCGTTGCGGAAAAGCTTAATAAACGATTAAATGCAATAAGGTCTCTTAATGATTCTGATTTGAAAAAACAATATATGGATGTTCTTTCTAATGGTGAACTTTCTGCAAAGGGTGGAGCTGGATTGGGATTCTTAACAATTGCATTAAAGTCGAATAATAATGTCGATTTTGATTTTGAAACGTTAAATAAAGAATATTCATTATTTTCAATCCAATCAAAAGTATTAGGATAATATGAAACGGTTAGAGATATTGCCTTCGAACAATACGCCACATATCTTATTTGATGTGGATTTAAATATTTTCCTGATTGAAGGGAAATCTTTTCCTGAAGACAGTAAAGACTTTTATCGCCCTGTTATTGTGTGGGTGGAAGAGTTTAATGCAACAAATCCTAAAGAATTTAAAATTTGTTTTAACTTATTTTATTTAAGTTCTTCCTCTATTATTTCCGTGAAGCAATTTTTAATGAAGACCGTTAGTCTAAATAATGCAGGTACAAAGGTTACTGTTGAATGGTGTTATGATGAAGATGATGAAGACATCAAAAAAACTGGAGAAGATTATCAAAAGCTTACAAATCTTAATTTTTTATTCAAAATAAATGAGTAAAAGGTTTTTGAAAATTTTAAAATCCCCGATTGATATACAGTTGGGGATTTTTGTTTCCATAGAAACCTAATAATGGAAGGATTCAGACTTTCAAAAAAAGTAAATTTTTTTTAATTTTATGAAATAAGTTCCAAAAATGAAAAAATATTTTTCACTAACTTTTTTGTTGTGTTTTCTTTTAAATATATATGGTCAAAACAGGAAAGTTTTATTCATAGGTAATAGTTATACTTATGTGAATAATTTACCTCAAACAATAGCAGATATAGCTCTTTCAAAAGGAGACACGATTAATTATGATAGTAGTGCTCCTGGAGGCTATACATTTAATTTGCACACCACAAATGCCACGACTATTAGCAAGATCAATTCTCAGGAATGGGATTTTGTTGTATTACAAGAACAAAGTCAACTTCCGTCCTTTGATCCCGTGCAAGTGGCAGTTGATGTTTTTCCATTCGCACACATGTTGGATAGTATGATATTAAACAATGATAGTTGTTCTGAAACCATTTTTTATATGACTTGGGGACGGCAAAATGGAGATGCCAGCAATTGTGCTGCCTATCCTCCAGTTTGCACCTTTGATGGAATGCAACAACGGTTAAGAGAAAGCTATATTCAGATGTCTGTTGATAATCATGCTTCGGTTAGTCCAGTTGGTGTGGCTTGGAAGAATGTTCGGGATAATTATCCTTCAATAAATCTCTACCAGGCAGATGAAAGTCACCCAAGTATTTATGGGACTTATTTGGCAGCTTGTGTTTTTTATTCATCTTTTTTTCATAAAAGTTCTGTTGGTTCATCATTTCTATTACCCGGAATTTCAATTTCTGATGGACTTATTTTGCAGACGATAGCTAGTTCTACTGTTCTAGATAGTATTTCTTTATGGCAGGGTAATAGTGATATTCCGAATGCTAATTTTGACTTTTTAGCTTCATCAAACTCAATACAATTTCATAATACTTCTGATAATTCAACAAGCTATATTTGGGATTTTGGAGATGGTAATTATTCTTCCCAAATAAATCCTCAAAATATTTATGCCATAGATGGCCAGTATGTTGTTACATTAACAGCTGCATCAAATTGTTTATCATTTATTTATTCTGATACAATCACAGTAAATTCATTAGTCATTCCGAAACAGGTAAATGATCTGAAATTTGATATTTACCCGATTCCTTTGAAGGATGAATTATTTGTCGATTTTAAAGGAGCAGAATTTGGTCCTATTGAATTAGAAATATATAATTCATTTGGACAAATGGTTGTGAAAAAAGAATATGCTGATGTGTCTTTTATTAAAGAGAATATGGCTAATGTTTCTTCAGGATTGTATACAGTTCTGATATTTTCTGATGGTCAATTAGTCGTTAAACGGAAAATATTAAAATGGAAGTAAAATTAATAAATATTTTTTGTAATTTATTTTGCCAAAAATTGAAGTGTTTTTTCATCCAATTTTAAGGATCTGAGAAAAGCGTATTTCCCATTATTTGTTGAGTCGAAAAATTGGTATTGTTCTTTAATTTTTTCGAATTTGTTGGCACTTTTCGTACTGATAGCAGTCTTTAATAATTTCATAAAAGACAAAGGAATAGAATACATTACATCATTGTCTTCATCTGCAATTTTTCTCGAAACACTTCTAATGATTATTTCTGCCTGATCGAATCGGTCTGCAATGATATTTAATAAAGCCAGGAATGATTTTATTTCCATCTCAGCAAAAGGGTAGTTTTTGAAGCTTACCTCATTTATAAGGTTGTTGAGGATACGTATAGCTTGCAAATGGTTTCCCGCATAATATTCTGCTGCAGCCTTGTAATAATTGAAAATTACAAAACTACTTAAGTCTTCAATATTTGGCCCATGATTGGTAAATTCCTCCTCATTAATTAGAAGATTTTCCTTCTTCTCAATTTTATAATATTCAATTTTTGAAATTAAAAAATGATAAACAAAACTGCAATGGTTGAATAATAAAAGATCACCTCCACTTGCAGTTATTATGTCAAAATATTTTCCTGCATTTTTATTCAGCTTAAGTTGATGGTAGTATTCAAAATAAAGAAAATTTACAATTTGCCTTAAATACTTGTATGTTTGGTCTGATGGATGAGAGTCAATTATTGAAATTGAATCTGCAAGCATTTCTTCAATTGAAGGATCGTCTTTCATTTCGTTTTCATCCGGACAGAACAAAGCAAAATGAGTAAATAAGATATTTTTGTTAAGTTGTAAATGGTGCGATTTATTAAGTCGGCATACATTCACTATTTCTTTTTTGTATAATATTAATAAGGTGAAGGTGTCTGTATTTCTGCTAAGATAATATTCCCCGAGGGTTTTTGAGAAGAGCGACAAAATTTCTTCAGCTTTATCTTGAGCAAGATTATAAGCAACATGTTTATTATAAAGTTGAAGGTATTCGTAATATTTCCCTGTGTGTATATGAAGTTTTTTTAATGCTTTATAAACAGATATGAGTTCATTCGGCATGTCGTGTTCAAGTAGTTCGCTTTCCAGCTTTTTTAAGATACCAATAGCCGTTTCACGTTGCGTTTCGTAGATTAAATGCTCAATGTTTGCAACATTTTGCAATAGTTCAACACGGGTGTCAGTGGTGTTTTTAAATAAGAATTCTTGTATTTTGTCGAATAATCTGGATTTAAGCGTGTAATAGGCTGCTTGCTTTACATCTAAAATTGCTAGGAGTTCTTCGTCGGGAGTTTTTTCTATTCGGTAATGATTTAGCAACAATAAAAATTTATCAGCCTTATTTTCCTTTAACTGAATTGACAAATTAGTAAAATCAGAAGAAGATAACTGCAAAATTATTTTATGAAGCCTCATAAATTTTAATTATTTCATGCAAAATACAACTTTTTTTTATCAATTAGTTTTTTATTGGATAATTTCCTAAACTTATTTTCTTGATGTTTTTTATCCGACATTTTTTAATTTTAATTCGGATTGCTCAGAATTTTCTCTCAATAATTCATGAATTTTCACAAAATTGCTATCTATTAAAGGTTTATTCAGGAAGGCCAAAATGTTCTTATTGTTATTGATTTGATTTATTTCAATAGGATTTATGGTGTTCGTGAGAATTACTATTTTGCATCTGGATTTTATATATGATGAAAAGTTTTCATAAATCTCTATGAATTGAAATCCATTTATAAGCGGCATATTGATATCTAAAAAGATCAACGATGGTATAGCCGAATCATCGTTTTGTTGTTCATCTAGATCTGATAAATACTTTATTGCGTTTCCTACTTTTTTAAATGAAATAACTTCTTTTGAAAAGTTGTTTCTTTCGATCATTTTTTGATTTACAAAATTATCGATGGAACTGTCGTCTATTAGTAAAACTAGACTTTGGGGGAGATATTGGTAGGACATTTCGTTTAGGGTTTAATTACATGACAAATGTAAGTTGCATAATCTTTTATAAAAAGTCTAGTATCATTTAATTATTTCTTCAGTAAGATTTAAGACAAAAATGGTGAAAAAGTTTTTGGTCTATTATATGAATAGCTAGCACTTGAGATTAAAATATTGATGAGTGCAATATTATGTGTGAGACATTTAATATAATTGAATTTTCAATTGTTAATTGTATATAATGCATCTAAGCTAAATAATAGCAGAAATTATTTGAAGGAATGAGCTTTTTAAAAAATAGAATTATTAAAATGCTAGAAGAAAAGGAGGATAGCGAATTGAGTGGGTAGAAAAATTTTTTAAATATAGCTTATACTAATTTGTCAAGATCTTCTTGAATTAGGGGTTTGTAAAGATATCCAACAACACTTTTATAGGGCTTAGTCCTTTCTACATCACTCGGATTTAGCGATGTTGTTAGCATTACAATTTTAATATTTTTAATAAATCCGTACGGGAGGTTTTCGAATTCTTCCAAAAAATGAAATCCATCCAAAATAGGCATATTGATGTCCAGGAATATGTAACTAGGAATTAATTCAGAAGGAAGATTTTGAAGGATGGATAAATTTTTAAAAAAATCTAAGGCGCTATTCGTACCAGTATTCGTGTATACATTTTCTGAAAAGCAACAGGATTTAATCATTTTTTCATTGATGAAATTGTCGATTTCGTTGTCGTCAATTATCATCACCGTTTTGTTTTTAAATGTATTACTTTTGTGTTTCATGGGGAAATTATTATGGACAAATGTAATAAAAAAATAGTTATTTCTGTTATTTAGGTTTTACGCTTGTAGGAGAAATGGCACCTGTTGTTTCTGTTATTTTTTCCTTAATGTGTTTGGTGTATTTAGTGTCATATTCGAAAATCTGATTTGTTTCATTGTATTTTATCAAGGCAACCGGGAAATCAAGATAATAATCATTTACACCCTTTTTTTCTTTAAATAATTCAACATCAAATTCGAATAAGAATTTTGCACTTCCTACTGTTATTATATTATCAGGTAATTTTGTTGAGATTCCTATAGAACGAGTAACGTAACCTTCTTTTGAAATTTCGATGGTGTAATAAGAGTTTCTTTTTAGATTAAAATTAAAAGAGTGCTCATGGTATTCAACACTTGTAACTTCTTCCCATTGCATTTCTTCATTTTCTTTGTAAAGCTTTACAGTAACGCCGTTAATTGGAACGTTTTTTTCTATGGCTAATCCATTTATTTCTAAACAATCAGAAGTGTCTTTTGCTTGTGATAGATCTTTTTGACCAATCGCACTATAGCTGGTCAGAATAAGAGTAACCGAAAATAAAAGTTTTGAGAGATTCATGACAATTAGTTTTAAGGTTAGTTTTTGTTTCTTAAATTGTTCTTGTTTTTAAAAAAATGCAGAGAATTATTGTTTTCATTGAGATAAACACAATTTTTTTTTTCACAAAATTCTGGTATCCATTATCTTTTTCATATTATTTGTTCTTTTCTTATTCAAACTTACTACATAGGTAAAAGGAAATCCACCCTCTGTTTATATGTGTATAACAGATGTAAGATTATGAGCAAATTTGTAATTGTAATAGGAGAGGAGATTTTCAATTAGTTCTGAAGGTTTTTTCTTCGAAATCTAAAAAATGTTTTTTGGAGAGGAGTCAATAGGTAAAAAAGCCGACACATTCTTGTATCGGCTTATTCTTAATTTGTATATCCAAAGCGTTTTAATTGTGTGTCATTATCCCGCCAGTCCTTGTTAACTTTAACAAACAATTCCAGAAAGACCTGTTTTTGAAAGAATTCTTCCATGTCTTTACGAGCTTCCGTTCCGACTTTTTTCAATGCTTTGCCCTGGTGGCCAATAATAATTCCTTTTTGCGAATCTCGGACAACAAGAATTTCTGCGCGTATTTTTATGATTTTCTCTTCATCTTTATAGGATTCAACAACCACTTCAACAGAATACGGAACTTCTTTTTTATAGTTGGTCAATATCTTTTCACGGATGATCTCAGACACGAAAAATTTTTCCGGTTTATCCGTTAATTGGTCCTTGTCATAAAATCCGGGACTTTCTGGAAGCAATGCTAATATTCTGTCAAAAACATAGGAAACATTAAATTTCTCCAATGCGGATACGGGAATTACTTCCGCATTCGGCACTTCATTTTTCCAATATTGAACCTTCTCTTCTAATTGTTCTTGTTTGGAGAGATCTATTTTGTTTACTAGTAGCAATACTTTTGCACTTGCATTCTTGATCTTATTCAGGATCTTTTCTTCAATTTTAATATCCTCAAAAATATCAGTGACAAAAAGTATGATATCTGCATCCGTGAGAGCTGTATGCACAAATTCCATCATCGATTCCTGAAGCTTGTAATTGGGCTTCAAAACTCCCGGTGTATCGGAATAAACGATCTGGAAATCCTCGCCATTTACGATTCCCATGATACGATGACGAGTAGTTTGTGCTTTGGATGTGATTATAGAAAGGCGTTCCCCAACCAGTACATTCATTAATGTTGATTTTCCTACGTTTGGCGAGCCAATAATATTTACAAACCCTGATTTATGTGCCATTTCAAAAAATGTTAATAAGATATTTGGAGTACAAAGAAACAAAATATATCTTTGCACCGCAATTTAAAAAGCTGGACAAGGCTTTTCGTTCTTTAAGACAGTCTAAAACCAAGATATATTGCGGGGTGGAGCAGTTGGTAGCTCGTTGGGCTCATAACCCAAAGGTCATCGGTTCGAGTCCGGTCCCCGCTACTATAAAGAAGCGACTCAGCGATGTGTCGCTTTTTTTATTTAATTACGAATGTGACGTGGTAATTCCCGTTATTACAAAAAAACAACAACAAATTGGCAAACATTGTAGCAATAGTAGGTCGTCCGAATGTAGGGAAATCAACACTTTTCAATCGGTTAACCGATAGCAGAAAAGCAATCGTTGATTCTGAATCCGGTGTAACCCGTGATAGACATTATGGGAAATCGGAATGGAACGGCATGGAATTCTCTGTGATCGACACCGGTGGGTATGTAAAAGGTTCTGAGGATATTTTTGAAGGAGAGATCCGCAAGCAAGTTCAATTGGCCATCGATGAAGCAAATGTTATTTTATTTGTATTGGATGTGGCCGATGGGATCACCGATGATGATAAAGTTGTTGCAAATATTCTAAGACGCAGCAAGAAAAAAGTATTTGTTATTTCAAATAAGGTTGACAATTTTGTTCGTCAGGGTATGTCAGGTGAGTTTTATGCTTTAGGCTGTGGCGAACCTTATAATGTTTCTGCAATAAGCGGAAGTGGTACAGGAGAATTGTTAGATGATGTTGTTAAGGCGTTGGATGTTGAGGTAGTTGAAGAAGAGCTGAATATCCCCAAATTTGCGATCGTTGGTCGTCCTAACGTTGGAAAATCATCCCTGATAAATACATTATTAGGAAAAGAACGAAATATTGTAACACCTATTGCCGGTACAACCCGTGATTCTATAAATACACGTTATACAGCTTTTGGTCATGATTTTTTATTGATCGATACGGCAGGAATTCGTAAAAAATCCAAAGTAGAGGAAGATTTGGAATTTTATTCAGTAATGCGTTCCATTCGTGCTATTGAAGATTGTGATGTTTGTTTAATA
>JAPLDC010000230.1 GCA_026391935.1 Bacteroidota bacterium
TTTCCAAAAGATGAAAGATCTACAAAAGTTGCATTTGTAACTTTTGAAATTAATTTGCCAACAACATCAAAAATAGTCACTTCATAATTGTTACCGGCATAAATGGAAGCGTCAATATTCACAATTCCATTTGTTGGATTCGGATAAATGTTAATGTTGTTTTCTAAACTGGTTTCATTAATACCGGTAGCTATAGTGAAGTTATAACCTAGTGAATATTCAAATACACAACCGTTAATATCAGTAATACGAACTACATAAATACCACTTGTTGATGGCGTATAGGTTTGGTTGGTAGCGCCTGCAATTTGAACACCATTCAAATACCATTGATATGTTGTAGCAACACTTGAACTCAGATTGCTTCCAATCAAAGAAATAGTGGGTATTGCAGGTGCTGTATTGTTGATATAACAGCTATTGTATCTGAATGCTTTGGCTACAACACCGGTAGTTGTTTTTGACCAAAGTAATGTTCCAGTCGGGCTAAATTCCTTGATATAGCCGGATATTCCCATTGACAATAGAGTGTTACCATTAGGTAATTGTTGTGAACCTCCTTCATTGCTGTTATAGCCACCTGAAAGTTGACGTGAGGAATAGGTAGAAGGGGTATAGGCTGAACCGAGCACCAATGAATAGTTGTATCCTGCAACTGGAGGAGTAAATTGATCCACACAAGAGGCCGTTGTAGGGACTGTAATACCTCCATTGTTGTAACCAACTAGGTTGCCTGCATTTGGGCTGCCTTCAGGGATCCAATGTGCATCGTGCACTACGTTAAGTATTTTTGTTCCAGTTGCACTATAGGCTGCTGGATTTCCCCAACGATATAAAATATCTCCTCCTTTTCCTGAATTTCCGCCTGAATGACTTGCCGATTCAGCAGTGGTGGTGCTGTGATCGATAACATAGATCTCACTTAAATTGTGTGAACTAAATGTTATTTGATCCAGAATAGGATTGTAACTTACTCCGTTCATGTGAGACCAATCTTTTGTCGCACTATAATTAATATTTAAAAGTTCAGGGTGATTTACAATTGATGTTTGGTAGTTAGCGGCAGAAGCATTCGTGTTTTGTACTAAGTGATCCCACTCGTGCCATTCCCATACAATTGTTCCTGTGGTTGCACCTGTTGGTTGAACTTCAACAATCTTATCAGGCCACATAATTCCGCTATAAGCGGTGCACCCAGCTGCAACAACTTCTGCTGCTGTTTTTGATTCGTATGCAATCAATAAAACATTTCCATTAGGTAAAGGGCAAATATCATGGTGAGTAACATAAGTTGTTGATGAATAAACAAAATCCCATAATATAGTTCCTGAGTAATCGACTTTTTGAACTTCTCCGCAGATAGGCCCTCCTGTAAATGAAGTGCCTGATTTAATAACTGTCCGCCACAAAATTCCACCAGGCATCAAGTAGGAAGAATAGCCTGTAGTTGCAGTGGCAGCATGCGTCCAGGTATGGTATACTACACTGTTCGTGTCAATCAATTGTGTTGTTGTGCTACCTTTAACACTGTATAGCGTGTATCCGTCCCATTGCTGAGCAATAGCAGAGTTAATAATTAAAGCGATAAAAGGAATGAGGATGGTGATTTTTAAGTATGTTTTTCGCATGAGTATGTTGTTTTGTTTTTTGTTTAAAGAATTGTAAAAAATGCATATATGTTAGCGGAGAGAAGCTGAACAATTTTTTATCTTAAAAGATTATTGTTTTCCCAAATATCTATGGAATATTTAGGGTTGACAATTTAAATCGGTAAAGGTTTAATTTATGAAGGTAATAAAAATTGTAAAGGAGTCCTATTGCTAATTTCAATAAAAATAATCAGCTTTTTTTTAGAAAAAAATTTATGCGGTAAATAAATTAGATTTCGAGGTAAAGATTTTATGATTTAGGTCAAGTGTTTTTTTAAACACATAGTTTGGATCCTCTGTTTCATTATAACACTATGGTGACTTTAGTTATCAGGTGCACAAATATGGTACTTGTTTTAAATACACTTGTATTCACAAAATGACAAAGCAAAATAGTTCATTTTTTGCACGGCAAATCAAAGGTGTGTTCATTTATTTTTTAAAAATCGCGAAGAAATCGGTTTCATAACTACTGCCAATCGGGATCTCTTTTCCTGCAATGGTGATAATCTTTTTTCTTACATTTTCAACTTTACTAAAAGGGATAATAAAGGAGCGATGTACTCGGATGAATTCCTTCGAAGTCAACTTTTCCATGATTCCTTTCATCGTCATACGGGTTACAATAGGCTTAATTGTATTTTGCAGGTGGATCTTCAAATAGTCATCTAGTCCTTCGATCAGAACGATGTCGTTTATTGCAATTTTGATAAGGCTATAATCTGCTCTTACAAAAAGATATTGTTCTTGGTTTATTTCGGAGGGTGCTGAAGAATTGAAATAATCTGTTGCTTTATGTACAGCTTGTAAAAACCGCTCATACTTATAGGGCTTGAGCAAATAGTCTACAGCGTTTAAATTAAAACCTTCTACAGCAAATTCGCTATAAGCAGTTGTGAAGATCACCATTGTATTTTGCTCTATGGATTTGTAAAGTTCAATGCCTGAAATAGAAGGCATATTGATATCTAAAAAAAGAAGATCAGTAGGAAATTTACGAAGATATTTCATTGCTTCGTTTGGCTTCAGAAATGTTTTCTGCAATTCTACAATACCTGTCTTTTCACAAAAATTTTCAATGATTTGTAGTGCCGGTAATTCGTCGTCAATAGCTATCGCTTTTATCATTTTAAGTCCAGGGTAAGTGAAACGGAATATTCTTTTTCAGAATTATTAATAATAAGTTCATGTTTTCGCGAGTAAATATATTGTAATCTGTTTTTTGTGTTTTCAACTCCCAATCCACTCTTAGCTTCTTCCATTCTTTGAACAAACACTTTGTTGTTTTTAACAGACAAAAATAATTGATTTTCAGAGATTTCTATTTTTATCTTGATGATAGATTCTTCTTCGGCATTTACGCCATGTTTATATGCGTTTTCTATGAAGGGTATTAAAATTAAAGGTGCGATCATTTTGTTTTTCGAGTCACCGGTTATGCTGCAATCAAGCTTAATGAAAGTCCCAAAACGGATCTGTTGTAGTTCAATAAAATTTTGGATGTATTCAATTTCTTTTTCCAGTCGAACGAGATCATTCGAACTTTCGCTTAATACATAACGCATCATATTCGACAGTTTAACAATGGAGGATGCAACATTGTCAGATTTTACAATTGCTAATGAATAAATACTGTTTAATGTGTTGAATAAAAAATGCGGATTTATTTGAGCTTTCAAATAAGATAATTCAGCATCGAGTTTTTCTTTTTCGGATTGTTTCCATCTGGTATTTATTTTTAACATTAAAGAAAAAATAAAAACGATTAAAAATTGCAATGAGAATTTTCTGAATTCATTTATAAAGAAGGCTATTAATGGCGGTGGTGGAGGTAGCCCATTTTTGTTGAGGTCATTTAATAAATGAGGAGGAGGCATTCCCTGAGGTGCAGGATTTCTTGGGAAAAGAAACAAGGTTAAAAAACAGATGAATAAAAAGCAAAATAATAATGAAGCGAAAAATGGGAAAAGTCTTTTATTGAAATAGAGTTTTGGGACTAGAATGAAATAGCTTAAATAGAAAAACAAAATCAAAAACACCGCAAAAAATAGATCTCGTTTAAATCCCGGATCACTTGTAAATTCAAGACCAGATGAGATGTTTGGGGTAAATAAAATAGGAGATGCTAAAATAATAACACATCCTAAAATATGTAAAAGGGTAAGATTTGCTTTGTTGTTCATTATCACAAATGTAAATCAAATTCTAAATGAACTTACGGTGTATATTAATAAAGAGGTAATTGATTCTGTTTTATCGGTACAAAAGCTTGAAGTGTGGAAAATTAGTTTAGTCATTTTTTAATAGATCAGTAAATTTTTATTTTTCAGATAAGTCTTTCTCTTTGCTGTTTTCCATCTAGTGTTATGTGAATTTATTTTTTAAAAAGAAAAAATTAAAGAGATAAAATGTTGTCTTGGATTATTGCCGAATTATTAGTTGTATAATGTCTTGTATTTGCTTTCTTTGAGAATGCCTTAAAACTGTTATATTTGGATAATAAAAACTTTAAGGATGATTAAAAAAGAATTGAAAATAGCTTATACAGAGTATGATTCTGAGAAAGAGTTGCCAGAAGAGCAGCAAGAGCTTCTTAAAAAGGCCCGTGCAGCAAGTGATCTTGCCTATGCACCTTATTCTAACTTTTATGTAGGTGCAGCATTATTATTAGAAAATGGAGTTGTGGTAACAGGTAACAATCAGGAAAATGTAGCCTTTCCAAGTGGATTATGTGCAGAACGAGTAGCTATTTATGCGGCTGGTGCACAATATCCAGATGTGCCAATTAGTGTTATTGCCATTACTTGCAAATCCAAACAGTTTCATGTAGGAGAACCTCTTTCTCCTTGCGGTGCATGCCGCCAGGCCATGTCGGAATATGAAATGCGCCACAATAAAAACATACGAATTATTCTTGCAGGGGAAACCGGTAAAATACATATTTTTGATAGTATTGCCGATATATTACCTTTCATGTTCAAATCGGAACAATTGAAAAAAAAGTAGGATGTGTTCTCAATTTCTAATCAGTAATTTTGTCTTCATCTGTTCGGGAATTAGGATTTGAATTTTTATTGTTAAATTTGTAGTTCTACACAAATCGAAAAATGGAAAAAGTAGTAAGTAAAATTAAAAAAGCAACACCTGTGGCAGTATCGAAACCAACGACCAAGTTCAGCAAAGAAACTTATATCAAATGGTTTGAGTCCATGTTGTTGATGCGGAAATTCGAAGAAAAAACAGGACAATTATATATTCAACAAAAGATCCGAGGATTTTGTCATTTATACATCGGACAAGAAGCGCTCGTAGCAGGTTCCGAATCAGTTCTCCGTAAAGAGGACCGAGTTATTACCGCATATCGTGATCATGCACACCCTATTGGAAGAGGACTTCATCCAAAATACATAATGGCGGAAATGATGGCAAAAGTAACCGGATGCTCAAAAGGCAAAGGAGGCTCTATGCATATTTTTTCGAAAGAATTTAATTTTTTTGGTGGACATGGTATTGTTGGCGGTCAGATTCCTTTAGGTGCGGGTATCGCTTTCGCGGATAAATATAATGGGAATGATAATGTAACATTATGTTATATGGGCGATGGTGCAGTTCGTCAAGGTGCATTGCATGAAGCGTTTAATATGGCGATGCTTTGGAAATTGCCTGTGATCTTCATAATCGAAAATAATAATTATGCAATGGGGACTTCTGTTGAGCGGACTTCAAATGTACATGAATTATGGAAATTAGGTTTAGCGTACGATATGCCTTCTTATCCCGTTGACGGTATGACATGCGAAACGGTGCATGAAGCTATTGAAGAAGCCGTTGGACGTGCCCGCAAAGGTGATGGTCCAACATTGCTTGAAATGAAAACATATCGTTACAAAGGTCACTCAATGAGTGATGCTCAGACATACAGAACAAAAGATGAAGTGAAAGGATATCAGGAGCAAGATCCAATTGGAAAAGTATTGGAAACCATTAAAAAAAATAGATGGATGAGTGATGCTGAGATAGAAAAAGTTGAACAAAATGTGGATGATATTGTTGCAGAATCTGTTAAGTTTGTAGAGGATTCCCCATACACGACTGCAGATGAATTATACAAAGATGTTTATACCCAAACAGACTATCCATATATTACTGATTAAA
>JAPLDC010000519.1 GCA_026391935.1 Bacteroidota bacterium
CTGTACAACATAAACGAACGCATTACATCAAAATACCCTTTTGAATATAATGTTTTTTCAATGATATCTTGAATTTCTTCAACAGACCAAACTTCTTTTTCTCCAAGTTTACTTTCAATAATTTCAAGAACTTTATTATCAAGATTTTTCTTTTGGCTTTCAAATCCTTTTTGAACAGCATCTTTAATCTTGTAAAAATGGAACAATTTATATTCTCCATTCCGTTTAATAACGTAGTTTACCATAAATATTTTTCTGTTTTAAATAGTTTTATTTTTTAATTTCTTTATCCGCATTTTGAATGGCCACAACTTTTACATTTCAAGCATCCTTCTTCGTAGATCAATCCGTCTTTGTCACCACAACTTGAACATTCTTTATCTTTTGCCTGAGTGCCATCTGGTACAAACTTTTTAAGAGCTCGTTCAATTCCGTTTTTCCAAGTATTTATATTGTCGCTATATAAATTCAAGTTCCCGACTAAGTCAACTACACTGTGTATAGGCATACCATGACGCAATACACCGGAAATTAATTTTCCATAATTCCAATATTCCTTATTAAATGCTCGAGACAATCCTTCAATAGTAACTTTATAGCCATCCTTATCTACATATTGAAAATCATATCTTTTTCTTCCGGTTTCAGTTACATTTTTAAATATCCAACCTCTGTTAACCCAAGATGGAATAACAAATGAATCTTCACTTTTTCCAGTAAAAACTTCATACGGTTTGTTATTAAGCAGTCCTACAAATGCAATCCAGTTCTCATCGTGGTTCATAAAACGAACAATTTCAGCTTCAACCTTCATTGGCCTTTTTGGCGGAACTGTTTCAATAATTTCATTTGTTACTTTCTGTTCTACTTTCTTTTCATTCGAAACTAAAACTCCACTACGTGAGCCATCTCTATATACAGTGATTCCTTTCAAACCTTGTTGCCACGCCTGTAAATAAATTTCACCAACTCTTTCTTCAGAAACATCATTCGGTAAATTTATAGTTGAACTGATACTATGTGTTGTATATTTTTGAACGATTGCCTGAAGTTCAACACGCTTTATCCAATCAATTTCATTTGCAGTAGAATTTTTATATGGACTTTCAGAAATATCAGTCTTACCGGATACTTCCATCCATTTTTTTAATTTATGGTGATACACAACAAATTCCTGCCAAGAATCACCCATGCTATCTACGTAATCAACTTTTACGCTTTGATCAAGAGGATTAACTTTTCTTCTTCTCGTATATGACAACATGAATACAGGTTCAATACCTGATGACGATTGAGCCAACATGCTTAATGTACCAGTTGGAGCAACTGTACTCAATGAAATATTTCTTCTTCCATGGATCATCATTCTATTATATACATCCGGAAGCTCAAGTTTTAACATGTCGATAAATTCAGAAGTCTTTTCGATTTCAGGATCGAAGGCTTCAAATTTTCCACGCTCAATAGCCATATCAATAGAGCAATCGAACTCTGCACGACATTTTGTTTTCATTAAATTTTCAATTTCGGCAAGGGATTCTTCTGAATCAAAGCCAAAACCTAAAGCAGCAATTGCATCGGCAAGAGCTGTAAAACCTAAACCTGTTCTACGCCCTTTTTTACCAGCATTATAAAGTAACTTCCAAGTATCGATCTCCACATGCTTAATATAATCAGGCTCTGGGTCAGCGGCAACTTTATCCAAAATTCTTTCAATATGTTGTAGCTCTAAGTCAACAAGGTCATCCATTAATCTTTGTGCCTCATACGTTGTTTCATAAAACGACTTATAATCAAATTTTGCTTCAGATGAAAATGGATTCTTCACAAAATTATAAAGGTTAAGAGCAATTAATCTACAAGAATCTCCTCCTTGCATAGCAATCTCAGAACATGGATTTGTTGAAACATTTTTAAATCCTGGATAGATGGAAGAAGTCGAATATTTATGCTGTCTATCCCAAAATATTAATCCAGGTTCAGCAGATTGATGCGCGCATTTTACAATCAAATTCCACAGCTCTTTTGCTTTTACCGTTTTTGAATAAATTGGCTTATCCGAATCGATTGGGAAACGTAATAAATAGTCATCATCCTTTACAACAGCTGACATAAACTCATCTGACAAGCGAACAGAAATATTCGCTCCGGTCACTTTTGAAAGATCTTGTTTTATTGAAATAAAATCCTGAACATCGGGATGAGCAATATCCATTGTGATCATTAATGCACCACGTCTACCATTTTGGGCAACTTCACGGGTTGTATTGGAAAACCGTTCCATAAATGAAACAGCACCGGTAGTTGATCCCGCAGAATTAGAAACATTTGAACCCGCAGGACGCAATGTGGAAACATCGATACCTACTCCACATCGTCTTTTAAACAATTGGGCCATTTGCTGATCTGTATAAAAAATACCACCATATGAATCAAATATCTCAGGAAGTACGATACAATTTGAAAGGGATGCAATAACATACGGATTACCCAAAGAAGACATAACACTTCCTTGTGGAATAATGGAATTGAATTTTTTGAAATAGCGATAAATTTTCTCTTCTGATAAAAATTCTCTTTCTTGACCATAAGTAGAAAGGTATTTAAAGCTTCCGTTTAATTCTGTTTTCGTTTTACTAGATTTTTCTATTCTGGCAAATTCTTTTGCCATACGTTTATGCATATCATCAGGGGAAATTTCCACAAATTCACCCTTTAAATTTTTCATTGCATACTTATTCATCCAGGTTGATGCAGCTAATTCATCGCCATCAAAATAAGCAACACATTTTTTAAAAACTGTATCTTTATCGTAGATCATATGCTCTGAAACACTTGATTTAAATGCCACTTTATGCGAATTGGGTGTAAGAATTGTTTTACGCGATTTCATATATAATAGGTAGTTAGTAAGGAGTAATTTAATTTTCCCGAAAGGTAGATAGAGATTTTTTCCTTTACATTAAATTCCGGTTTGTAATTTTTAACATTTGAATGTCTTTATTAACACTCTCCGATTTGTCATGTTTTTTTATGTCGCTAAGCATACCCATTCATGACATTGGTCATACCAAAAACATGGTTTTAAAGTTACTTTTATATATAGAATTTAATATTAGTGGAAACGCACCTATTTGAAAATGTCATTTTCGGACCTATCAACAGCAGAAGACTAGGAGTTTCGTTGGGTGTAAATCTCTTGCCTCTTGGATCCAAATTATGCAATTTTGACTGTGTTTATTGCGAATGCGGATGGACTGATCTAAAATCTTTTCCTAAAATAAAATTCTTCAGCAGAGAAGATATCAAAATAAAACTCAAAGAAAAACTAGAAGAGTTATCGAACAATAAAACAGCTCTAAACTCTATAACCTTTGCAGGAAACGGAGAGCCAACAATGCATCCATTGTTCGAAGAAATAATTGATGACACAATTGAACTCAGAAATTTATTTTATCCAGAATGCAAAATATCTGTTCTGTCCAATTCATTGATGTTGAATAATCCAAAAGTTGTTGCTGCCTTAAAAAAAATTGACAACCGTATCATGAAGTTAGATGCAGGAAGCGAAAAAACTTTTCATTTAATAAATCAACCACTCAATAACAGAAACTTGGATTGGGTAATACAACAATTAAAGAAGTTTAATGGGGACCTTACTATTCAGACCTTATTTGTAAAAGGAGATCATAATGGCGCTCATATAGATAATACGACAGAAGAAGAAATAAATAGCTGGCTTGAAATTTTGAAAACAATTACTCCAAAAGAAGTCATGCTTTATTCAATCGATAGACCTACCCCGGAAAAAAATTTAGAAAAAATCCCAAAAGATAAATTAATAGAGATCGCTGAAAAGGTTAAATTAATAGGAATTGATGCAATTGTAAACTGATCAGTTATTGTTTTTCTATAAATCCTTTTTCTTATCCATTTCAAGAACGTATATTTTAGTTTGATCCAAAACATTCATATCTCTGCCAAAATCAAGAATAGCTTTTTCTTGAAACTCTTTTAGCAAAAAATAATTGGGATCACTATTTTCAAAAACCACAAAATATTTATCAGCAAAATGGTTTAATAATTTGCCAACAACGATAATATCTGAATCCGTAAAACTATTTTCAGCATTAAAGCGTCTTTCAAATAACATACGATATTCCCTTACAAATATTTCTTTAAGCAAACCGTGTGCATTTAAAAACGATTCTAAATTCTCTATTTCCCAAATGGCCATATTTTCATACAAATGAAAATCGGTTTTTAAATTTGATACAATCATCCTATAATTAAATTTTAATGTTGAGCACCTTCAATAACTCTAAAGATATGTAAAATAGATGGAAATAATGCATCCATAGATTCCTGAGCTCCTCTTGTAGAACCCGGTAAAGCCAAGAGCAATGTATTTCCCTTCATTCCTGCAACACTTCTTGATAACATTGAGTAAGGGGTACGGTTTTGACCATAATCACGCGCAGCTTCTACCACTCCAGGTATTTCTTTATCAAGCAACGGCCGTATAGCTTCAGGAGTAACATCTCTGGGTGAAAGCCCTGTTCCACCAGTAAAAATTATCATATTATTATTTTTATATAATTCCATGACTTTATTCTGAATATCCTTTATTTCATCAGGAATAATTACATACTCCGTAACAACAACTTTACATTTATTTAACTTATCAATGATTGCCTTTCCTGCTTTATCGGTTTTGCTTCCGGCAGAAATAGAATCTGAACAAACGATCACAGCCGCTTTCAGATCTGTTCTATATTTATCAGTATAATCTGACTTACCACCCTTTTTAGATAAAAGTTTTATATTTTTTATTTCGATCCCTTTATCGATAGGCTTTAGCATATCATATATTGTAAGCGCTACAACGGAAGCTCCATGCATTGCTTCAACTTCTACACCTGTTTTATAGATCGTATGAACTTCCAACCGGATCGTAATTTCGAGATCATTGATTTCAAAATCTACTTTTGTAAATTCTACCGGCATAGGATGACAATCCGGAATCATGTCACTTGTTCGCTTCACGGCAAAAAGCCCCGCCGTTTTAGACATTTCAAAAACATCTCCCTTAGGAACTTTTTTATTAACAACAGCATCAATTGTCTCTTTTTTACTAACTTTTATCAAAGCTTGTGCAATGGCAATACGATGTGTATTCGATTTAAAGGTAATGTCTACCATACTTTTTTATTTTAATCTTTATTTACTTTCCATTTATATGAATCATCCTCAAATAATTCTTTCCCCCAAATAGGAACATTCTTTTTTATTCCTTCCACAATTTCGCGACAAGCATCAAAAGCCATCACTCTATCCTTGGAAGAAACGAAAACAAAAAGACAGATTTCACCGCTCTTAACGACACCTTTGCTATGATAAATATGCATACACGACAGATCAAATTTTGCAAATGCTGCTTCTCTTATCTCATCAAATTTCTCTTCTGCCATATCTTCGTAACAAGTATAATCAATTGCTTGTACAATTTTTCCTTCGATTTCATCGGCTCTCACCTGACCAAGAAAAATATCGTGAGCCCCAATTGATGTTTTAGTTGAATGTTTGGAAATACTATCAGCAATAAAGCCAGGAGATATTGCTCCATCGACAAAGACTTTATGTTTTTTTTTCTCTTTCATTATTACACGTTTTTACAATTTAACCATTCTGTCACACCACCTCTTAATGAGTGCAAATTTTTTATGCCAAAATCTCTTTGCAACTTTTGAATTGCCATTTTACTTCTGACACCACTCTTACAAATTAAAATTACTTTTTTATTCTTATCTATTTTTATGACAGCTTCATTGATCAGAGCAAACGGAATATTTATCTCTATCAATTCTTCAACAACCGGTAACTCATTTATTTCACGAACATCAATCAATTGCAAATTAAATCTGTCTGATTCCAACATGTATTTCAGATCAGAAACTGAAATTTCAGAAACAGGTTTTTCTTCATTCAAAATACAAAATTGTCCGTAATCAAAATTTTTATACTCATCAATAGAAAAAACCTTTGTCTGATTTGAACTTGTTATCTGGACTTTATAAAACTGCATTTCGAGTGCGTTCAAAAATAGTAACTCTCCAGATAATACCTTTCCAATTCCGGTAATGATCTTCAACACTTCAGTCGCTTGCAAAGTACCAATTATTCCGGGTAAAACACCAATAACACCAACCTCAGAACAATTCGGAGCTTGCTCAGGAGAAGGAGGTACAGGAAACAGATCTCTATAATTTACACCATTATTAGTTGATTCATCTTTATAATTGAAAACTGAAACCTGGCCTTCAAATTTATGAATTGCACCAAAAACTAAGGGCTTTTTCAAGATCGCACACGCATCGTTAATCAAATACCGCGTAGCGAAATTATCCGTTCCATCGACAACAATATCATAATCCTTTAATATATCTAAAGCGTTCTTATTTGTAAGCTGATCAATAAATTTAATAAATTTTACATTGGGATTTTGTTTGCCCAATCTTTCAACTGCAGTATCAACTTTACTTTTATTAATATCCGTTTGATAATATAATACTTGTCGCTGTAAATTGGATTCACTTATAATATCATGATCAACAATTCCAATCGTCCCTACACCTAATGCTGTTAAATATTGCAAAACAGGACAACCTAATCCGCCAGCGCCAATAACCAACACTGAAGATGTTTTTATTTTCTCCTGACCTTCCATTCCAATTTCAGATAACTGGAGATGTCTTTGATATCTTGATATTTCAGCAGCGTCTAACATTTATCCTCCTGCAAACGGTGGTAAAAAAGCAACAACATCTCCATTATTCAATATTTTATTATCTGAAACAATTTGATTTCGCACAGTCATAACAAATTTATAGCTATTCAATTTTGGAAATTCATTAAGAATAGCCGTTTTAATAGAAAAAGTATCTTTACAATTATCAATTTCCATTCTATTTTTACCGGTGATATCCACAATGATCCCGAAAAACAATACCTCAGTTTTCATTTTTTTGATGTTTTAAATATTAATTTTTCAACATCCTCTTTCGTATTAAGATTTGAAAAAATAGCCTCATTGTCAAAATCAAGAAATCTAGTTTTAAACATTGTCACCACTTCTTGTAATTTCAAATGTCCGTTATCCAACTGTTTTTTTATTTTGAAGACACTTTGCTTTTTATATACTGCGCATAAGGGATGAATATTTCCATTTTCTCTTGAAACAATAATTTCATTATCATCAATATTTTCAATCAAAGACAATAACACCTCTTTTGTGATCAATGGTGTATCACAACTCACAACAACATTCAACTCATTTAAAGAATGGTACAACCATGTATAAATACCCCCTAATGGACCATGCTCTTTAACTATATCTTTATACACTTTAAAACCTAGATCATTATAATTATTATTATTTGCAATAATTAAAATTTCATCGGATACCTCTTTTAATACATCTATTACATATTGAATTATTTTTTTTCCGTTAATCTCAACAACACCTTTATCGGTGCCCATTCGAGAACTTTTCCCACCAGCCAAAACAATTCCTGTAATTTTCGACCCAACTCTAATCATTAATTTCTTGATCTACAATTATAATAATCAATTTATTCCTTTCTATTAAAGATTGAAATTTCAACCTTTATTTCACAACATCGAAAATGAATTTATCCTTCTATCAGTTAAAAGGAAATAGTATCACATCAACCATTTCCCCCTTCTGAATTTCTTCTGCC
>JAPLDC010000476.1 GCA_026391935.1 Bacteroidota bacterium
GCAATTTCATTTCCTGGATATCCTGAGTGAAGTTATTTTCACCTAATTCTTCCTGAATGGTTTTCATTTGCTGATGCAAGAAATAATCGCGTTGCTGTTTATCTAAGTCTACTTTTACTTTCGATTGAATTTGATTTTTCAATTCAAGCATTTGAAGTTCTTTTGTAAGATTAGATAACACCATGGTTGCGCGCTCTTTCAGATCAACCACTTCTAACATTTTTTGCTTCTCTTCAACAGGAGCATTCATATTAGATGAAATAAAATTGATTAAAAAAGAAGGGCTTTCAATATTTTTTAATGCGAAACCTGCTTCGCTGGGGATATGAGGACTTTGTTTTACAATTTGAAGAGCGAGATCCTTCAATGAGGAAACGACAGCATCAAATTCTTTGTCGTCTTTTTTTGGACGAGATTCTGAAAATGCAGAAATGGCAGCTTTTAAATACGGTTGAGTTTGTTTAATTTCTTTTATTTCAAACCGTTTTTTTCCCTGAATAATTACGGTAGTATTTCCATCGGGCATGCGAAGCATTTTGATAATCTGCGCAACAGTTCCGATTTTATTCAGATCATCAACAGAAGGATCTTCAACAGAGTCATTCTTTTGAGCGACAACACCGATTATTTTATCACCTTTATAGGCATCTTTAATCAAATTAATTGATTTATCACGGCCAACAGTAATTGGTATTACAACTCCGGGAAATAATACTGTATTCCGAAGAGGTAAAATTGACAGTACTTCGGGCACTTTTTCTGAATTCATCTGGTCTTCATCCTCAGTCGAAAGCAAAGGAATGAACTCAGTATCCTCATCTACAAGATTGTCGCTAAGCATTGGTACTAAGTTATTTAAGTCGAAATTATCAGTCATTTTATGAGTAGTATTATATCTTTATTATAAAATTTAGTCAACTATTTTCAAATGCTATGCCACCAGAAGATATGGGACAAATTGACATAAAGTTAAATTGTAATAGTTGATCAGTAAATACCTTAATCTAATTTCTTCTTTAACTTTGAAAGGTAATAAACATTAATTCCAATAATAGCTGTATTTGTGAAGATTATCGGGATTGAATTATTCAGAAGAATGCCGTAAGCAACGAAAAAGGAACATCCGATTGTATTTATTATTCTTAACGTTTTGATGTTCTTCATTAAAAATGAGATCAAAACTGTAAATGAGGCTATATAGCCTATTATTTCTGCGTACGAAAAGTTCATATATAAAGATTATTTTCTAAACTTTTCTGTAAGTTCAAAAACATGAGTTAAAATATCTTGTTCAATTTCATTAAAAACAATACCTCTTCTTTCCATCACCCGACTTGCAACTTCAAAGGCATCCTTTGTTTTGTATGTTGTAAATCCAGCAGCACCGCCCCAGGAAAAGGAAGGCACAAAATTACGAGGGAACCCTGAACCGAAAATATTTGCATTTACACCAACAACAGTTCCGGTGTTAAACATTGTATTAATACCACATTTACTATGATCACCCATAATTAATCCGCAAAATGTAAGTCCGGTATTTACGAAACGTTCCTTTTCATAATTCCATAATTTTACTTCCGCATAATTGTTTTTCAGATTAGATTTATTACTGTCAGCACCAATATTACACCATTCTCCTAAAACAGAATTACCTAAAAATCCATCATGTCCCTTGTTTGAATATCCGATAATGACAGAATTATTGACTTCTCCTCCTACTTTACTATATGGTCCGACAGTAGTAGGACCATATATTTTTGCACCCATTTTTAAAGCGGCATGCTCACATAAAGCAAACGGCCCGCGAACGAGAGAGCCTTCCATTATCTCAGAATCCTTACCGATGTATATTGGCCCTTCAGAAGCATTTAAAATGGAACATTCCACCTTTGCACCTTCCTCAACAAAAACATTTTCTATACAGATGACCTGATTCGTTTCACTCAATAC
>JAPLDC010000041.1 GCA_026391935.1 Bacteroidota bacterium
ATAAGAAATTGCTTGGGGAGAAAATATTAGGTTCAGATTTTAATTTTGATTTCAAAATAATTTCTGCACAAGGTGCATATATTTGCGGGGAAGAAACGGCTCTTCTTTCCTCTATTGAAGGTCAACGCCCTGAAGTTCGCATTCGACCACCTTATCCGACTCAACAAGGATTATTTAATAAACCTACGGTTGTAAATAATGTTGAGACATTAGCGAACCTGCCTTTTATTATAAAGAATGGCGGTAAGGCTTTTGCCGCTGTAGGAACGCAAAGATCTTCCGGAACAAAATTGATTTCTCTTGATGGTCATTTCAAGAATCCGGGGATTTTTGAGGTGGATATGGGAACGCCATTGTCTATTGTGATAAATGATTTAGGAGGTGGATTTAGAAAACCTGTTAAAGCTATGCACATTGGCGGACCGCTTGGCGGATTAGTGCCTGTGAGCAAAATAAAAGATCTTACACTTGATTTTGATTCATTTGCAAAAGAAGGATTTCTTTTAGGACACGCCTCTATCGTTTGTATTCCTGATGAATATCCGCTGATAAAATATATTGAACACCTATTTAAATTCACGGCTCATGAAAGTTGCGGTAAGTGTTTCCCTTGTCGCTTAGGTTCAACACGTGGTTATGAAATGATCGAGAAAGCGCAGAATGAAAATTATAAAATTGATGTCACTTTGATGAATGATCTTTTGGAAACATTGGAAACAGGTTCTTTGTGTGCCTTAGGTGGCGGGCTTCCTCTTCCGGTGAAAAATGCGATGAACTATTTTGAAAATGAATTATCTCCTTACTTTAAAAAATAAATTAACATGGAACTGACAGCACATATTAATGATAAGGTTTATTCGATAATCGAAGGGGAAACGATTCTCAATTTTGTGAGAAGACATTTAGGAAAGGATTTTGTACCTACACTTTGTGATGCACCGAATCTTGATCCGTTTGGTTCATGTCGTGTGTGTAGCGTAGATGTGTCTTTGGTGGAAGATGGGCCGGCAAAGTCTCAGGCATCTTGTCATACTCCTGTTATTCCCAATTCATTCATCTATACGCATAGCGATAGAATATTGAAATTGCGGAAAAATATTGTTGAACTTGTTCTTACAGATCATCCTTTGGATTGTCTCACATGTGAAGTAAATAATAATTGTGAATTACAAAGTGTAGCGGCAAAAGTTGGTGTTCGCGATGTTCGTTATCCGGAAGGTAAAAACCATTTGGAGCGCAAAAAAGATCTTAGTCATCCTTATATGACATCCGATTTTTCGAAATGTATCAATTGTTTCAGATGTGTAAGAGCCTGTGACGAAGTCCAAGGAGAATTTGTTTTGAGTATGGCTGGTAGAGGTTTCGACAGCCATATAGTAAAGAGCAATAATAAAACTTTTTTCGAATCCGATTGTGTAAGTTGTGGTGCATGTGCCCAGGCTTGTCCTACTTCAGCTATTTCCGATGTGTTTGAATCAAAATCTATTGTCGCGGATAAAAAGGTCCGTACAGTTTGTACATATTGTGGTGTTGGTTGTAATCTTGAAGTTGCTGTTTTAAATGGTAAAGTGAAATCTATTCAAGCTCCGTATAATGCGGAAGTAAATCAAGGACATACTTGTTTGAAAGGACGATTTGCTTTTTCTTTTTATAATCATCCGGATAGGATCCGTACTCCTTTGATCCGCAGAAATGGTGTTTTGGAACCTGCTACTTGGGAGGAGGCATATGATTTTATTGCTGAGAAATTAATTGATATACGAAATAAGAATGGACCTGATTCCATTGCAGGAATATCTTCCGCCCGTTGTACAAATGAGGAAAATTATCTGATGCAGAAATTCATCCGCGCTGTTATTGGAACAAACAATATCGATTGTTGTGCACGTGTTTGCCATTCGCCTACTGCTCATGGAATGCAAAAGGCTTTTGGAACCGGTGCTGCAACAAATTCTATTGAAGATATTAAATTCACGGATTGTATTTTGGTAATAGGTGCAAATCCGACAGATGCTCATCCGGTAACAGGCGCTAAACTGAAACAATTTGCTATAAAAGGAAAAACAACGATTGTAATAGATCCGAGAAAGATCGAATTGGCAAAGTATGCGACTTACCATTTACAATTAAAACCAGGAACAAATGTGGCGCTTCTTAATATGATGTTGTATTATATTATTACTGAAGGTGCTGTAGCAAAAGAGTTTATTGAAAAACGAACCGAAGGATATAAAGATTTTTGTGAACAGATCCTGAAAGTTGATATGGATGAAATGGAGCGGATAACAGGAGTTGAAAAAAGTCTTGTACGGGAAGCTGCTCTTGCTTATGCGAATGCTTCTAATGCAATGTCATTTCACGGACTCGGTGTTACTGAGCACACACAAGGTTCATATACGGTGATGCTTATTTCCGATCTGGCGATGATCACCGGTAATATTGGTTGCAAAGG
>JAPLDC010000544.1 GCA_026391935.1 Bacteroidota bacterium
AAAAAAGATACTGAAATATTTGACCTCATCACAGCAGAAAAAAAACGACAAACTATCGGACTTGAATTGATCGCTTCTGAAAACTATGTTAGTGATAGCGTTATGAAAGCGATGGGCTCTGTACTGACTAACAAATATGCAGAGGGATTACCCGGAAAGCGTTATTATGGAGGATGTGAAGTGGTAGACAAAATTGAGCAATTAGCCATTGACCGGGCAAAAAAGCTGTTCAATGCAGCTTGGGCAAATGTGCAGCCTCATTCGGGAGCACAAGCAAATGCTGCTGTAATGTTAGCAGTATTAAAACCCGGAGATAAAATTTTAGGTTTCGACCTTTCGCATGGTGGGCACCTTACACATGGCTCTCCCGTTAACTTTTCTGGCAAATTGTATGTCCCTTCATTTTATGGTGTTGAAGAAAAAACAGGTCGTGTGGACATGAAAAATGTTGAAAAAATTGCATTAAAAGAAAAACCAAAATTAATCATCTGTGGTGCTTCTGCCTATTCCAGAGACTGGGACTACAAAACATTCAGAAAAATTGCAGATAAAGTCGGAGCGCTTCTTTTGGCAGATATCTCTCACCCTTCCGGATTAATTTCCCGTGGATTACTAAACGATCCACTTCCGCATTGCCATATTGTTACAACTACAACACACAAAACACTTCGTGGCCCTCGTGGAGGAATGATCATGATGGGTAAAGATTTCGAAAATCCATGGGGCGAAAAAACATTAAAAGGAGATATCAAAATGATGTCCCAGGTATTGGATGCTTCCGTTTTTCCAGGCACACAAGGTGGACCTTTAGAACATGTGATAGGAGCCAAAGCGATTTCATTTGCTGAAGCATTAGATGAAAGTTATATGAAATATTGCATTCAAGTAATGAAAAACGCAAAACTAATGGCACAATGTTTTGTTGATAAAGGATACAAAATAATTTCAGGAGGAACAGACAATCACTGTATGCTTATTGACCTTCGATCCAAAAATTTAACAGGAAAATTAGCAGAAAATACCTTAGTAAAAGCCGATATTACTGTTAACAAAAATATGGTCCCATTTGATGATAAATCACCTTTTGTTACCTCAGGAATTCGGGTTGGAGCTGCAGCAATAACAACACGTGGGATCAAGGAAAAACACATTCCTAAAATCGTAAATTTGATCGATAAAGCCTTAATGAACCACGATAACGAAAAAGTGATCACTGAAGTAAGAAAAGAAGTAAATAAAATGATGAAGGATTTTCCTTTATTTGCATAAAAGACATTTTTATTTTTTTCAAAAAAAGAGCCTTGAGTTAAAACACAAGGCTCTTTTTTTTATTAATAAATTCATCGAAAAAAAACTGCTACTATTTAACATTATTAAGTACTTTGCACATCTAAAATATTAGTTTATTTTTGTATCCTCTTTAAACAAGCATTCATTCAATTACAATAAAAAGATATGGCACAGGTAGAGTTGATTATGCCTAAAATGGGCGAAAGTGTTGCGGAAGCAACAATTATAAAATGGTTAAAAAAAGAAGGCGACAAAATTGCTGCCGATGAATCAGTCCTTGAAATTGCAACAGATAAAGTGGACTCTGAGATCCCTTCCACAACTGAAGGAACTCTAATTAAAAGATTGTTCAACGAAGGAGATATTGTTCAGGTTGGGAAAGCTATTGCTATTATTTCAACAGATGCTACTATTGTTCTTGAAACGCCTGAAGTGAAAACGCCTATTATCCAACAAGTCAATACTGTTCAAAAGGATTTGGCCACAACAGCTGTTAAAGAAGTTCTTTCTCTTGAAAAAAATGCTACTTCAGGAAAATTTTACTCACCGCTAGTAAGAAACATTGCAAAAGAAGAAGGAATTGCTATGACTGAGCTTGAAAGCATCATTGGCACTGGCGCAAATGGCAGGGTTACTAAAAACGATATTCTTGCTTTTATTCCTAATAAAGGAAAAAACATTGTTTCAAATGAAAGCAAACCCGCTGTAGTTTCTGAGTCTAATTCACCAAACGGTATTTCTCAAAACAAACCTTCGATTTCAGTAGGATCCGGAGATGAAATAATTGAGATGGATCGTATGCGCAAATTAATTGCAGACCACATGGTGATGAGTGTACAAACATCTCCCCATGTAACATCTTTTGTTGAAGCAGATGTAACCAATATAGTAAAATGGAGAGATAAAGTGAAAGGCAATTTTGAAAAACGAGAAGGCGAAAAATTAACCTTCACTCCTATTTTCATTGAAGCATTGGTAAAAGCTATTAAAGATTTTCCAATGATCAATATATCGTTGGATGGTACAAAAATCATAAAACGAAAAAACATCAACATTGGTATGGCTGCTGCATTACCAAATGGGAACTTAATTGTTCCTGTTATAAAAAATGCAGACACTTTAAATCTGATTGGTATCACAAAACAGGTAAATGACCTTGCTAATCGTGCCCGTTCAGGCAAACTATCTCCAGATGATATTCAAGGAGGAACATATACAATTACAAATGTTGGATCGTTTGGAAATGTCATGGGTACTCCGATTATCAATCAACCACAAGTGGCTATTATGGCTGTTGGAGCAATTAAGAAAAAGCCGGCAGTGATTGAAACTCCTGAAGGGGATTTGATTGGTATTCGGCATTTTATGTTCCTTTCTCATTCTTACGATCACAGAGTGGTTGATGGATCTTTAGGAGGAAAATTTGTTAGAAGAGTTGCCGATTATCTTGAACAATGGGATATTAACAGGGAATTCTAAACATCATTATCTGTTTAATTCAAACAAATTAAATATGAAAAAATATATTCTCTCCTTTACTTTTTTTGTTTTTTTGTTTTTAAATTTTTCTTCAGGATTAGCTTCTGTCATTGACAGAAACTACAAAAACATCTATAGAGATGCTGAAGAATATTTTGTGAATGAAAATTATACTGCTGCACTCCCTTTGTACATACAACTTGATTCCATTGAAAAAGGAAATAATAATATCAATTTCAAAATTGGTTTTTGTTATCTGAAAGCCGCTACATACAAAACCAAAGCCATTCCTTACCTCGAATTTGCAATCAAAAACATTGCAAAATATTATGAAGAAGGTGAAATCAATGAAAAACATTCTCCCCTTTCCAGTTATTATTATTTAGCAAAAGCGTATCATTTCAATTACGAATTTGATAAAGCAATTGAGATGTATCAGAAATATATTTCAGAATTGGGTCCTGACCCACGTTTTGCGGCAGAAGTTGATGAAATAAACCACGACATTGAAACCTGTAATTTCGGAAAAGAATTAG
>JAPLDC010000333.1 GCA_026391935.1 Bacteroidota bacterium
AGAACTCCAATGCCTATCATGGTTGTAGTAGCAGATATAAAGATTCCTGTTTTATAGGATGTTAAATTCTTTTGTCCTGTTTTATATTCATTCATCAGGGCATCGGTAATAAAGATGGCATAATCATCACCTAATCCAAAAATAAATGTTGAAATAATGATGTTGATAATATTGAATTTAATATCGAAAGCACCCATGATTCCCAAGATGCAAAGCCAACTCAATACCATCGGAAGGAAAGTGATAAAGGCGAGTTCAAAACGTCCATAAGAAATAATGAGCATTATTAAAACAAGCAAGGACGAAATGGTAAGAATTAAATTAAAGTTTTTTTTGATGATATCAATAAAATGATTTGTGAGAAATTTTTTATCGAATACTACTAAATGCTTACTTTCTTTAAATGCATTTACAATTTTATCTTCGTTCTCAGCCGTAGTTTTAATAACTGTAATTACGGTAGTTTCATTCGCCCTTTCGGTGATATAGTTGTCCAATAGACTCGATTTTAAACCACTGAAAGCATTGACATCAATGGCAGAAAAGTCTCTGTTCAACATTTCATAAAAGCCTTCAAATGCATTTGCTTTGAATTTATATTTTTCACTTTTACTGATCAGTAAAGCTTTTAAATTTTCTTTCTTTTCTTTGGTCCAAAAATCTTTCCAACGTTTTATCCGCTTTTCTTGTTCTTGTTTAGAAAGTAAGATGGTGGAGATAGAGGAATATTTTTTTAAAATATGATCTTTTTCTAATTGAACTAATTGTGGAATGTTCTTTTCGTTATAAACCAATGCTTCATCTAAATTCTTACCGCTTGAAACCAGATAAATACTCTTCAAGGATACGTTACTAATCGAATTTAAATTTTTTTCAGCTTGGGCTAAATGAGGATCCATATAATTGAAACTCATCATATCTCCTTCAAAGCTTACAAATTGAGAGGTATAAATAGAAATTGCACAAATGATGAGAATAAACCAGATCAGAAATTTATTTTTTTCGAATTTGTAGGCGGCAATTTTTTCAATGATATTAGGTTTGTGATCATCGTGTTCCACAACATCTTTTTTCTTGCGCATAAAATGCGGAAAGATGATCAGGGTAAACAATGCTGCTCCTAATAAACTGAAGGCAGCAAACATCCCGAAATCCCCTAATGCTTCCGATTTAACAAAAGATAGACTCAATAGCGCTCCGATTGTGGTGGTACTTCCAAGGGTTAATGGAAATGAAAGATCTTTAATTGTTTCTTCAGCATTGTTTACATGTTTAAAGTGGGTATAAAAATGGATCGTGTAATCCATAGCAATGCCTAATATGATGGACCCGGCCCCTAAAGCAATGGCAGAAATTTCTCCTTTAAATAAATATAAAATGGCTAGCGAAAACGCTCCTCCAAAGGCAACAGGAATAAATATCAAGAAGAATACTTCTAGTCTTTTAAAGAAAAAACTTATAAATAAAAACAAACCAATAATAGTGATTGAAAGTGTCAGCACAACATCTTTTTTGATTTGTTGTGCATTTCCAACTGCCACTGCTGCACCACCAAAGTATTCGACATTCATTTGATTGTTTTGAGTTGTTCTGGTTGAAATAGCTTCATCCAATGCCGACATCAGTTTAGCATTTTTAGCAGTTTCAGATGATTTTGGTTTTGGTGTAATAAAAAATAATAAATGCTTTTTGTCTTTTGTGAAAATATATCCATTTTCTAATTCGAAATTGTCATCGAACTGAAGACTTTGCATTCGTTTTAATGCATAAGGAGTAATTCCGATCGGGTCACGCAGGATATTCTTTTTCAGAACCATACTTGCCGGAGAAATCAGAATTTTATAATTTTTATCTAAAGTGGTATCAATTTTTTCTGGTGTGATGAGACGATCAAGTGTCTTATAATCTTTTTCTTCTAAAAAAACGGGAAGATTATCTATAAAAGTGTTGTAGACATCGTACATCACATCGTCATTCACTTTATAAGTAATTTCTTTAACCAGAGAGGTGTCGATTTTTTGAATGGAAGTGATCAAGCTATCCGCGAACTCAATTAGCTTATCAGGTTGTGATTCGGAAGTTGAATCAGAAAGCGTAACCGTGAAAACAAGGCGATCTAAAAACTTCGAGTTTTTTAATATATTATTTAGACGATCCACTTTTGCATCTGTAGGCATCATTTTAGTAATGTCTTCTTCTAATTTGATCTTTGATGCGAAAAAACTAACAAAAGCTATGGAGCATAAGAATAAAAGGAAGAACAGTATCCTTCTTTTTTTTAGAATGCGATAGATGTATGTAAAAAGAATCCCCATTTAATTAGTTCAAATTTTTATTTTTATTCTGTAGATACTAAAACTTTATTTCCTGCAATTTTTAAAACAATATACGCTATTGTTCCGAATAAAATTGCCATTGCGGATGCAAATACAATGCTTCCCAATAGGTATTCATATAAATGCTGTACTACTTTTCCGCTAAATAAATATTCGTGCAAAAGTTGTTTTGTTGTTTCCAAATTTAATTGATCGGTGGATATTGTTTCACTCAGATCTCTTCCAAGTAACCATTGCCCCGTTCGTAAACTTCCGAACAATAAAAAGGGTATCATTGGTGGTACGCTTATCTGAGCGGCTAATCCAACAATCGCTTTATTAAGTTTCAGAAAATGAGCAATTACCAATGCACTCAAAAATTGAAATCCCCAAATTGGAATGATTCCCATAAAAACCCCAAATGCTACACCAGCCGATTTTCGAATCACTGACTCGTTTGTATTTAGAAAATATTTTTTAAGAAGGGCTTTAATATCTTTTATCTTAAAGTTCTTTATTATTCGAATTGGTTTGTACCATAGCAAGGCAGGAAAAAACAGGTAAGTGTTCAATAGACTAATTCGGGTGAAATCTTTAAATGGTCGAAAATGACTAATGCGCTTTTCGCCTTCTGCATAAAAAACATTTATTGGTACAGCCAATACAGGGATTTCCCGCCAGGCTGCTTTTACACTTACTTCTATCTCAAATTCATATTTTGAAGTGAAGTAACGTAATCCTTTCATTTTTTGTATTGGGTAAAGGCGATATCCGGATTGGGTATCAGGTAAATTTTTTCCTGTGAAGAGTGCAAACCAAAAATTCGAAAATTTATTTCCGAAGGTATTCTTTTTGGGCATATTCTCCTGATTGAGATTTCGTGCTCCAATTAATAATGAATCGGGTTCGAGTTCAATAGTATCAATAAAAATGGAAATGTCATCTGCAAAATGCTGACCATCACTGTCAATTGTGATCGCATACCGAAATCCTTTTTCTTGTGTTGCTTTTATCCCTTTTCGCAATGCAATTCCTTTTCCACGATTCGGAGAATAGGAAATGATTTGTAATGTAGGATACCGTTTTAAAATTTCTGATGTCTTATCAGTTGCCCCATCATTTACTATAATGATATCGTTTGTGAATTTCAGGACATCTGTAATCAACTCTGATATTGTTTGTTCGTTATTATAGGTAGGAATGATCACGCAGCAATTAAGCGCGTTCATCTTTTTCCTATATAATTCGTAATCAACAATAGTCGACATAATTCAATAGCTAATTAATTGAAAAAATGCCCGAAGCGGGCAGATTTTCATAGCTACAAAAATAACATTTTTATTCGTTTTGATGGGAAGGAAAAGCAACAATTGTTGGTATTTAAAAGGAATTAAATTTCT
>JAPLDC010000281.1 GCA_026391935.1 Bacteroidota bacterium
TAAAATTTTCGTTTTGCTCCAGACTGTTGAAAACAATGAAGAGTTCCGATAATTCGTCAGATCACTTTCGGAATCCCAAAAACTGTAGGTGAAAAAAATTTCTGGAGCGTTTATGTCATTCAACAGTTCCAAATGTGAGCATCCTGGCATTGCTCTGATCAAGTGTTTTGATTCATTGAAAATTTCCTGAAACGCACTAATATTTTCAGGTTTGAAATTCATTTTTACGATGCGTATGATCATTGAAATCGAATGGTTATTGAATCATTTAATTTTAGATTTAACATGCTATTGGCTCTATCGCTATTCATTGAAATTTCCAATTGGTTAGCAGCATTGAACAAAGCAAGGATCTCTCCTTCAGGCACATCATTATATGTTTTACTTATCTTAAAAATTTCATATCTGGCAAATTCAATTTTGAATTCCCTTCCTTTGCCAACCTGAGCGAATAAGGCTTGGCTGATGTTGCACATTACATTTCCGTATGAATCGATGTATTCAACAGTTCCCCGAATCATATCTCCCATTGAAGCAGCGCGGAAAGGCATTCGTTCCAAAAGATTCTCTTTTGGTTGTCCTAATTCTTCTATTTTAACTCCTTTTGCCATTGCACTGGCTGCTACAGCAAATACATCACGCGTAGGAAACGTCGAAATAACAGGCGGAAGTTCAATAATCTTATCAATGGATGTGTCCAGAAAAGAAAAAATACCGTTATCTGCACCAATAAAATAATGTCCATCCGAAAAAACGATCACGTGAGATGATTGATTTGTTTGTTCCGCTTTTATACCGATGATGTGAATACTGCCTTTAGGGAAATTAGGATATGCATTCTTTAAAATATATGCTGCGTCCTGTATGTTATAAGTAGGAATTTGATGTGAAATGTCAACGATGCTGACATTCGGTATATTTTTCAGAATGGAGCCCTTAATGGCACTGACATAATGGTCTTTCAATCCTAAATCAGTTGTAAGAGTGATGATAGCCATTTGTTAGTAAATTGTGTTTTTTTCGGTTTTCGTTTTACCCTAAGAATACACAAAAATATGTTATTTTCGTGCTTTCTAAGAAAAAAAACAAAGTTTTTAGTTTAATTCAGTAATCAGCGTGAGCGAAAAGAAGATACTACTTGAAGATATTTCACCCGTAAATTTATATGGAGTGAATGACTCGAAGTTGGAGTTGATAAAAGCTCGTTTCCCGAAATTGAAAATTGTTGCAAGGGGAGAGATCCTCAAAGTATCCGGGGCTGATGAGGAAGTGAATCAGTTTGAAATGGTGGTCAATATTTTGATCGCATATTTTAACCGATTTGGAAATTTAACTGAAAATGCCATCGAACAAATTTTAAATGGCAATTCCAAAAAGGGCAACGCTAGTGAAGGAATAGAGGGTGTTGATGTAATTGTTTTTGGCAACAGTGGATTAATCGTAAAAGCTCGGACAGAAAATCAACGGAAGATGGTTGATGCTATTTCAAAGAATGATATGCTGTTTGCTGTTGGACCTGCTGGAACAGGGAAAACCTATACAGCAGTAGCATTAGCAGTGCGGGCATTAAAAAATAAAGAAGTTAAAAAAATTATCCTTACCCGACCTGCAGTGGAGGCGGGTGAAAATCTGGGTTTTTTGCCGGGTGATCTAAAAGAAAAATTGGATCCCTATATGCAGCCGCTTTATGATGCGTTGGGCGATATGATCGCTCCTGAGAAGCTGATCTATTATATTGAAAACAGGGTGATTCAAATTGCTCCTCTTGCTTTTATGCGTGGAAGAACATTGGATAATGCATTTGTTATTTTGGATGAAGCACAAAATGCTACGGAAGGTCAGTTGAAAATGTTTTTAACCAGAATGGGTTCTTCTGCAAAATTTGTAATTACCGGCGATATCACACAGATCGATCTGCCAAAACATCAACCTTCAGGTTTACCGCAGGCAATGAAATTGTTGAGTGGTATTGAAGGAATTGCTTTTGTTGAATTGGACGGCACAGATGTGATCCGGCATAAATTGGTAAAGCGGATTGTAGAAATGTATGATGCAAAATAATTTGAATATTTAAAAAATAAAAAAAATAATTTTTAAAATGGATGCAATAACAGAAACAAAATTCAACTTTCCGAAACAGAAAAGTTTTTATAAAGGTAAAGTAAGAGATGTATATAATATTGATGACAAACAATTAGTAATGGTTGTGAGTGATCGGATCTCTGCTTTTGATGTGGTTCTTCCTGAAGGAATTCCATACAAAGGGCAAGTGTTGAATCAAATTGCCGCGAAATTTTTAAAGGCAACAGAAGATATTTTACCAAATTGGGTAATCGCTGTTCCTGATCCTATGGTGACTGTTGGTTTGTTTTGCGAACCCTTTAAAGTGGAAATGGTCATTCGTGGATATTTATCAGGTCATGCCTGGCGCGAATATAAATCGGGAAAACGATTAGTTTGTGGTGTTTCAATGCCGGAAGGTATGAAAGAGAATGATAAATTTCCTGAGCCTATCATTACTCCTAC
>JAPLDC010000460.1 GCA_026391935.1 Bacteroidota bacterium
AAGCAAATGTTAGATGTATTATAAATTCTATTTTCGGCAGATCCATTAATAAAAGTGCCAGGTATTTGAAGTAGTTCTAGTTCAAGGCGATCTCTCAATTTTTTCACTATAGTTTCCGTCTCACGCATCTCTAATTTTGAAAGCTTGCAGGCCTCACCCAAGCCAACAATTCCGACTGTGTTCAAAGTTCCACTTCTTATACTGTCTTCTTGGCTTCCCCCAGTTTGTTGTGGTTCAATTTTCCTTTTTAATTCCTTTTTAATAAAAAGCCCCCCAATTCCTTTTGGGCCATGGAATTTGTGCCCGGAAAAACACAGTAAATCAACATCTAACTCTGCAACATCTATTTTAATTTTCCCAAATGCTTGTGTAGCATCACAAAAGAAAATAGCTCCTTTATCATGGGCAAGCTCTGACATTTTTTTAATATCATGAATAACTCCAGTTTCATTATTCACATACATTGCTGCAACTAGTAATGTTTCAGAGTCAAGGTAACTAGCATATGTGTTTAGGTCTATTGAGCCATCCTTTTTAACAGGAAGATAAACAACTTCGAAACCCTGTTCTTCTAGTTTTTTGCAAGTGTCCAAAACCGCTTTATGTTCAGTACAAATTGTAACGATTTTTTTTCTCGAAAAATTAGGAGAAAGGGCAATCCCTTTCAATGATAAATTAATAGATTCTGTAGCACCTGATGTGAAAAGAATTTCATTCGAATTACAATTAATAATATTAGCAACATTTTCTCTTGCATCATCTACCAAATGCTTAACCTTTTTTCCAAAGAAATGTGAACTTGAAGGGTTTGCATAAAATTCCTTCATTAATGGCAACATAATATCAATAACCCTATCATCTGTTTTTGTTGTAGAGTTATTGTCTAAATATATTATTGAGTCTTTTAAAGGCACTTATTTGGAGTTTTAGAGGTAGAAATATACAAAAAAATACAATATAATTGACAAGCCTCCACTGTAATAAGGTTTCGGGCTGCTATTTGTTTTTCGGAATAAAAATTGAAGCAATCAGAAATATCCCAACAACTAAATCAACAATATTCCATGCTGTTCTTCCTAAGGATAACTTTATTAAAGGTTGAAACAAAATAGCCAAGCAAACATAAGTGATCACGAGCGTTTGTTCCTTATTTTCATAAGCCTGGTAGGCCAATATGAGAAATCCAATTAACCCTACAAATCTCACAAATTGAAAATAGCCATAAGGCAAGTCAAGTAGACAAATGAAAAACAGAACTGCAAGAATTATTTTAATTGGATTAGAATATTGTGAAATCATAGTTTAATATCTTGTATGTGAAATGTAAAAACTTGAACCGTATTTTCCATGTAAATCTTCATTTCCACCATAATTGGAACCACAAGCAGAAGCTGCAACTTTGTAAGAACCACTGGATAAATAAACAGTTTGAGTATTTCCAGCTTGAATTGTTATCATTTTAACATCTGGACCACTGTATCTAACTATTAGTTCACAGCCTGTATCGTTTTTGATTTCAACAGTTGAATTAGCGGAATGTCCACTTCCGTATTGCTGAGATGATGGCATTTCACCTGTTTTGCTATTCCCTAAAATCTCATCAACTTCTAGAGTAATTATTTTCTTCTTAATGGAAGATGCTTGAGGATGGTTTGGGTAATTTTCTAAAAATGCTTTCCATGCATAAGAAGTATTTTGTGATTTAGCATTCTCGTATTCTTGCTTTTGGTTCAACTCCTTTAATTCAGATTTTCTAGCTTTTGCTTTTGAACCATATTTTCCTTTAGGATAGTTTGTTAAATAACAATCAACTGCCTTTAGGTCGTTTGAATTGGAGGCATTATTCCAACTTATTTCTTCATCAATTATTGGGAGTAATTTTTTTGCTTCTAATGTTTGAGGCATATCGGGATGCTTTTCAACTAAAGCTTGAAATTTTTCTTTTGCTTTTACAAATTCCTTCGCCTCATAAAATGCTTTGCCGTCTGACAAAAGATTAGGAGCTCCAAACTTAATGCCTTCAATTTCTTTCTTTAGCGAATCATTTTCTAATGCGAGTTGATTTCTTTCTGAAATAACTTTATTGTGTTCAGATTCAGGAACACAGGATGCAATAAATAAAAGGAAAGAAATAAAAAGGAGCTGTGCAGATTTCTTCATCACTAATAATATTTTAAATAATATAATCCTGTCCCTCGGATACCGAAACTCCAATATTTTTTTCCATCAGGGGTAACTCCAAAACGAAATCCGAAAAATCCAAAACTACTTCCAAGACCGCTTTTGCTTAAAGTGGTTCTAAAAGGGCCTGTATTAAATGATTTTCTGAAACGCCAGCTCATAATTTATTGTTTATTGAATAATATCACTTGGGTTATTTCCAGCTTTTTCTATTTCTTTATCTTTCCATTTTTGAATTGCAACTTGAGCAATTTCTGATTGAGCTTTTGCAATAGATCTCAAAAGTTCTTCATTGGAAGCTAATTCTGTATTTAATTCGTTTTGTTTTTCAGCAATTTTCTTCTTGTTTTCCTCAACCATCTTTGTAATTTCAGTATTAGCCCAATCATTTTTTTCTGATATCCGTACTATTTCAGCCATTTCAATTTCATTTTTTTCCGATTTAAGAATAACATCGTAATCACCTGAAGCTATCATCATTTTAAATAGTACTGGAGAAATCTCTATAATGACCAAAAGTATCATTATAAACAAACTAGCTGTTGCAATAGATTTCTTCTTAGGATCGGCTTTAAGTTCACTAAAAGCTTCCATCCGTGCGGATAAATCATTTAATGCTTTTGTTGATGCTGTATGAGTGTCTTTAAATCCATTTTTTACGGTTTCGTCATTTTTAATCTTTTGATCTAACTCTTTAATTTTTATATTAATATTGTCAATTTCTAATTGGTTTCGCTCTTTCACTTCCAAATATTTATTTTGTTTTTCTTTGTATTCGGGAGGGTACGCTAAATAGGTGTAGGTAATTTTTTTACCATCTTCATCAAGTTTAGTCCCCTTGTAAGCAACTTTTTTAATTTTTTGCCAGTCATCATATGTTGCATCTATTTCATTTTGAAAGTTCGTCTTTTTAGATTCCATTGTATTGCCTTTCATTTCATTCGCATTTATTTTTGAAAATGAGGCATCAAGTGATACGTTATAAGAGGTTAACGCATCTGCTTTCATAAGTTCAATGCGTTCGTTTATTGAATCTTCAAATAATTTTAATTCAAGTGGATA
>JAPLDC010000222.1 GCA_026391935.1 Bacteroidota bacterium
GTAATCCGGCTTTAGTTCTATTGCTTTTTTATAGTCAGCTTCAGCAGATTTCATCAGATCATCGTAATTCTTTGGCTTTTCCATATCTTTATTTGCAGCATCTTTCGGATTTGCAAGGTTGTCATAGATATTTCCCCTAACTAGATAAAGGTTTGCATCCTTCGGTTTAGCGGTTATTGCGATGTTCAAATTGTTTAAGGCTTCCTTACTGTTGTTTGTTTTAAGGAAGTAATTGGTTTCTGTAATCACCAAATTGATGTCATTTGGATAGGCTGTTCTTCCTTTTTTTAGCACTTCCATGGCTCCAACACTGTCCTTCATCATAAGATAAACATTTACCAAAGAAGAGTATGTATTTCCATAACCTTGTTTATTGTCAATCATCTTTTGGTAATACAATTTTGCCTTTTCATAATTAGCAGCTCTATCGGCTACCAAAGCGCAATTTCCAAGAGTTAATGTATCCTTCGAACCTTTTATCTCATATGCTTTTTCAAAGGAAGGCAGTGCTTCAGCATATTTCTTGCCATTGTAATCTGATATCGCTTTGTTCTCGTAGTGAGAAGCAATATTTGTAATATATGTAGCTACTTCAGATGTGTAGTTTCCTTTAGTATCTAATGTTTTTGATGCCAAACATGCTGCATAGGCTTCCTCTAAAGGTGCGGTTGAAGTATTCTGATACGCTACAAGGTCTCTTTTACTAGGATCAGTTATCGTACTCAGCAACTTTTCGGTTTCTAATCTTCTGTTATTATCAAAGATTGTAATATAAACCTGTACTTTCAGAGTTTGTGTTTTTGCCTGATCCTTTGTATCAGGGTTCGTAGCTGCCATGTCTATATTTTCTTTGGCTTTATTTAATGACTCAATGTCTTTTGACTCACTAAAATCCCGCAAATAATTCTTGGCATTAACGATTTTTACGTTCTGAGCAAAACCGCCGAAAACAGCAGCTGTTACTACAACTAAAAGTGCTATCTTTTTCATAATAATACTATTTTTTCTTATTTTTAAAAATTATCTCTTATTCCGCTTCCGGTGGAGTATCAAGTTCCTTGCCATCGTTCTCTGTATTGCTTGAAGACGCTTCCGTACCGTCATTTCCATAATCTGCAGTTGGGGTGTCTGTAGATGCGGTTTCGTCCAATTCTGTAACCTCCTCTACTTCTACTTTACTTACAGCAGCTATCTCGTCTGTCTCTTTCATATTTATCAATCTGACACCTTGAGTGGCACGACCGATCACTCGTAATTCAGAGATCGCCAATCTGATAATGATACCTGATTTATTAATAATCATCAATCCATCTTTGTCGGTAACATCTTTGATGGCAATTAAATTACCCGTTTTTTCAGTGATATTGATTGTTTTTACACCTTTTCCACCACGTTTTGTAACACGGTATTCTTCTATTTCAGAACGTTTGCCGTATCCTTTTTCAGAAACAACCATTACATTGCTTAATTGATCAGGCATTGCGATCATTCCGACCACTTCGTTTCCTTTTTCATCACCTAAATTGATTCCTCTCACACCTGATGCGTTTCTTCCCATCGGGCGCACATTCGCTTCATTGAAACGAACTACTTTTCCAGCTTTTGAAGCAAGCATGATCTCATTAGTTCCGTTGGTCAACAATACTTCTAACAATGTATCGCCTTCTCTTACAGTGATTGCGTTAATACCATTTTGACGTGGACGAGAATACGCCTCTAATGTTGTTTTCTTGATGATACCATTCTTGGTACACATGATAATAAAATTGTTGGCAATATAATCCGTGTCAGTAAGGTCTTTCACATTGATATATGCTTTTACTTTATCATCACTAGGAATATTGATCATGTTTTGAATGGCACGTCCTTTAGATTGACGTGTTCCTTCCGGAACTTCATATGCACGCATCCAGAAACATCGTCCTTGTTCAGTGAATAACAATAAATAATTATGTGTAGATGCTATGAATAAATGCTCGATGAAGTCCTCATCGCGAGTTGTGCTTCCTTTTGCTCCTTTTCCGCCTCTTGCTTGAGTTCTATATTCGCTCAATGCGGTACGTTTGATATACCCCATGTGAGAAATGGTGATCACCACTTCCTCATCAGCGATCATATCTTCTATCTTAAAGTCTCCGGATGCATATACGATCTCCGTTTTACGCTTATCTCCATATTTTTCCAGAATCTCTGAAAGTTCATCTTTAATGATTGCCATTCTCAAGAATTCGTCTTCTAAAACTGCTCTCAAATGTTTGATCAATTCCATCAATGTATTGTACTCTTCTTTAATCTTATCTCTCTCTAAACCAGTTAATACGCGTAGACGCATCTCAAGTATTGCTTTAGATTGAATTTCGCTCAAACCGAATTGACTCATTAAGCCATCTTGTGCCTCACTTGGCGTTGCAGCAGCACGGATCAGTTTAATAACTTCATCCAAATGGTCTAATGCAATCAGGTAGCCTTCCAGAATATGGGCACGCTTTTCTGCTTGTGCCAATTCATATTTCGTTCTGCGTACCACAACATCATGTCGGTGGTCTACAAAATGAACGATCATATCCTTTAAATTTAACATCATCGGTCGACCGCCTACCAATGCGATGTTATTTACACTAAAAGAAGTCTGGAGCTCTGTATATTTAAAAAGGTTGTTTAGCACTACATTGGTGATCGCATCGCGCTTGATCTCATAAACGATACGCATTCCATCTCTATCGGATTCGTCTCGGATATCAGAAATACCTTCGATCTTCTTATCGTTTATCAAGTCAGCCGTTTTACGAATCATTTCAGCTTTGTTAACCTGATAAGGAATCTGACTTACAATTATGCGTTCGCGTCCTGCATCGGTGATCTCAACATTCGTTTGTGCGCGCATCACTATGCGGCCTCTCCCGGTTTCAAATGCATCTTTCACACCTTCATAACCATAAATGATCCCACCTGTAGGAAAATCTGGAGCTTTCACATATTGCATCAATCCAGCAATATCAATTTCTCTGTTATCGATATATGCTAATGTGGCATTAATAATTTCTGTCAAATTATGCGGAGGCATGTTGGTAGCCATACCAACTGCAATTCCGGAAGCTCCGTTTATCAATAAGTTTGGGATCCGTGTTGGCAACACTGTAGGTTCTGTTAAAGAATCATCAAAATTTGGACGGAAATCAACTGTGTCCTTTTCAATATCGTTCAACATTTCTTCTGCAATCTTTTTCAATCGGGCTTCGGTATAACGCATTGCTGCAGGACTATCGCCATCGATTGAACCATAGTTACCTTGTCCGTCAACAAGCGGGTAGCGCAAACTCCAATCCTGAGCCATACGCACCATTGCATCGTAAACAGAGGTGTCGCCATGTGGGTGATATTTTCCAAGCACCTCACCAACAATACGAGCCGACTTCTTATGCGGCTTATTTGACATTACCCCTAGATCAAGCATGCCAAACAAAACTCTTCTATGAACAGGTTTTAAACCATCGCGAACATCAGGCAACGCACGTGATACAATAACTGACATCGAATAGTCGATGTAAGCCGATTTCATTTCTTCTTCAATGTTGATCTGAATAATTTTTTCTCCGTCTGCCATAATTTCGTTTTTCTATTTTTTAAAACTTAAATTTTTCTATTTTTTCAGAAGTATTGTCATGTTTAATTTTTAGCACAATACTTGATATTTCCCTTGTGTTTTTAGGAGGTTCGAAAATACTTATTATGGACTAGATTAAACTAGATTTTAGCGTTAAATTATTAACATATTAACAGTTTTTTTGTTGATAAAATTAAAGCACAAGCTAAGTCAACTTTAAAATGTGTAAGTACTTTTGATAATATACATGAACCTATTATATTTGTTGGTAAAAGTAACTCTTGAGTAAATAAAACCGTTTAAGTAAACAATTAATTCAAAGCATTATGGAAGCTAAATTTTCACCAAGAGTAAAAGATGTGATCACCTACAGCAGAGAGGAAGCGCTACGTTTAGGGCATGATTATATTGGAACAGAGCATTTGTTATTAGGCATCATCAGAGAAGGAGAAGGAACAGCGGTTCGTCTTTTAAAGTCGCTGAATGTTGACTTGCAGGAGTTGCGCAAAACCGTAGAACAATCAATAGGTACAGGTAATCATAAGGTTAGTAACCTTGCAAATATCCCATTGATGAAACAGGCTGAGCGTTTAAGATTGATTATGAAGTTATGAAAAACGAATTAGAATTGTCTAAATCAGATCCTAAAGCTGAATTCCCAGGTTCATCATCAGAAGATGATGCAGATGAGGATTCGTTTAGTGCTAGTAATACTAAGAAGCCTGTTGATAGCAAGTCAAAAACGCCTGTTTTGGATAACTTCGGAAGAGATCTAACAAAAGCTGCAGAAGAAGGAAAATTAGATCCGATTGTTGGCCGTGAAAAAGAAATTGAGCGGGTATCTCAGATATTATCTCGCAGAAAGAAAAATAATCCGATATTGATTGGTGAGCCAGGTGTTGGTAAATCAGCTATTGCTGAAGGTCTAGCATTACGGATTGTTCAGCGGAAAGTTTCCCGTGTATTATTCGGAAAACGTGTTGTAACTCTTGACCTTGCTTCATTGGTTGCTGGTACAAAGTACCGTGGACAGTTTGAAGAACGCATGAAAGCTGTAATGAATGAGTTGGAAAAATCTCAGGATGTTATTTTATTCATAGATGAGATTCATACTATAATTGGTGCTGGTGGAGCTTCCGGATCTTTGGATGCTTCAAACATGTTTAAACCTGCGTTGGCTCGTGGAGAAATACAATGTATCGGTGCTACTACACTTGATGAATACCGTCAATATATTGAAAAAGATGGTGCTTTAGAAAGACGTTTTCAAAAGGTGATTGTTGAACCTGCAACTCAGGAAGAAACAATTCAAATTTTGAATAATATT
>JAPLDC010000343.1 GCA_026391935.1 Bacteroidota bacterium
AAAATAACCAGTCGTTTTACATTCGGGAATTTGGAGAGAATATTTTTTGTTAAATGCTTTCCAAGTGAGCCTGTACCACCGGTAATTAAAATTGATTTTCCGTTTAAATCCAACATTGTTTAGGGTTTAGTTATAAAAGCCAAAATTAAGCAGAGTTTACCGAAATACCAAAGATTTCAGAAAAAGGAGGAGAAGGGGTTAAACCCTTTATTTTGTTGTGTTTAAGGAGGTGAAATCCACAATATTTTCAAACGTGTGTTTATTCGCTTTTAGCCATTCCAGATCCTTGTCCCACCACTTGAAATTCAGTAAAAATGCAATTTGTTCTTTTTCAAAACGGTATTTTATTATTTTGGCAGGAACTCCACCAACAATACTGTATGGTTCAACGTCTTTCGACACGACTGCACCTGATGCAATGATTGCTCCGTCTCCTATTTTTACACCGTATTTGACCGTAACATTGTTGCCAATCCAAACATCATTTCCGATAAAAGTTCGCGGAAATTCCTCAAACAAATTCTTGTTTACAAAAACTAATCCTGAGGCTTGACCGATAGTTGAATAGAAGATAGGATGGCTGGAAACAAAGGTAGAAGATGGGTGAGCTCCTAATCCTGTAAATACATTGGGTCCGATACACGTAAATTTTCCAACTTCGGTATTATATACCTGAGAATCTCTGGAAACATAGCTGTAGTCGCCAAGAGAAGAATCTCTGAGGCGGGAAAATTTTTGTATCGTATTGTATTTTCCAAACTGACAGTTTTTAATTACTGCCATGTATTCAATTGTTAAATGTTTTGATGAATGTTTCAGTTGAAGCTTGAATTTTGTGAAGATCCATCTCAACCAATACGTAAAAGGATTTTGAAATAGTGATAACATCTTAATTTATTTTTTTTCGCTCAAAAGCATCAATGAATGACAGTTCGCTGCTATTGTAGATCTTGCAATTTTGATGCGCAGCATATTTATTAAGTGCAATATACCCATAAAATGCTTTGCTCCATGCAGTCAGAATTTCATACATTTTAAATGTTTCATCTATATGAATCCCTTTTTTAAATGGCCTGTATTTTACATTTTCTTCATTTTCAAAAAAGTGGACATCCTTAACACAGACTACATTGTTCTCATCCACATGTAAATTTTGATGCCATGAATGGTCTGCACCAACTAAATATATTTCCTTGAATCCTAAGTTTATTGATAAAAATATAGATGCGACCAAAACATTCTGCGATTGCGGCATAGCCAGATTCTTTTTGTAAAACCAATTGGCGATAGTTTCGGAGCCATTAAAAACGGTATAGTTATAGTAATGTAATTTTATGTTGCTGTTTTGTTTGCATAGGTTTGTATATCGATCGGAGCGAGATGCAATTTGTGGAATAAATAAATTCAGGTTCCAGTTTGTTTTGGATCTTAACGCTTCTATTGTTTCTACAACAATTTCTCCATCACTTTTCCAGAAACTATCATCGAGGATCACATAATATTGAGGTTTTAATTCTGAAAATTCAGATGTGGTTGCAAAACTGTTCACACATACCAATTCGTGCAGTTTGAAAAAGGTATTGTGTTTTAGTAATGAATCTTTCAGAGAAGGCCCATTTCCTAACACAATGCAACTGTTATTTTCTGTTTCCGGTAATTTCAGATTGAATTTTGAGCGAATGAAAATTTTTATGATTGAAAGGAATGTATCAATCATTTTTCTGAAGGTATTTGAAGATCTATTATAAGTGTTTTCCAAGTTCATCCTTAAGCAAAAGTAAGAAAATATTGGTTTTTACTAGT
>JAPLDC010000510.1 GCA_026391935.1 Bacteroidota bacterium
ACACCTTTCCTTAAAATCGTTGATCCTAACGTTGCTCTATCAATAGCACAATTCGCTCCTATTTCTACATTATCCTCAATAATAACATTTCCAATCTGAGGAATTTTCTGGTTATCATTTTGCGGATTAAACCGAAACCCATCACTACCGATAACTGTTCCTGAGTGAATGATACAATCTTTCCCAATAACCGTTTCTGAATAGATCTTTACACCGGCAAACAAAGTTGTATTATCACCGATAACAACATTTTCACCAATAAATACCTGAGGATATATTTTCACGTTATTTCCAATCTTAGCATTATCGCTGACAACAGCAAATTCACCTGCATATATATTCGTTCCTATTTTAGCCGTTTCAGAAATATAAGCCTGTTTAGAAATTCCTGTTTTATTAAGTTTCACTTGGTTATACATCTCCAGCAATTTTGAAAATGCAGTCTCAGCACTATCCACTCTGATCAATGTTGTACTAATTGGAGCAGTTAATACAAGATCTTTATTTACAATCACCAAAGAAGCTTTTGTTGTATATAAATACTGCGTGTATTTTGGATTTGCCAAAAAAGAAATAGAGCCTGGTTCACCTTCTTCAATTTTTGAAAGCTTACTGATTTTAACTGTTGTATCGCCTTCAATTTGTCCTTGCAAAAGTCCAGCTATTTGTTGAGCAGAAAATTCCATGTTTATTAAATTTTTATATTATAAAGATAAAAAATTATAATCATTTTTAAATGTATACACTTTAAGATTCATCTAAAGCCATTGCAACAGAATAGCCTCTCCACTTATTAATAACAGAAAGCATATCAACAGGTATTTCCGAATCAAAATGAATATACTTTCCGGTAATCGGGTGATTAAAGCCTAATGATTTAGCATGCAATGCATGCCGTGGCAAAAGCGTAAAACAATTTTCCACAAACTGCTTATACTTTGCAAATGTTGTTCCTTTTAGAATACGGTCTCCGCCATAGGTTTCATCATTAAATAAAGAATGGCCGATGTGCTGCATGTGCGCACGAATTTGATGCGTTCGCCCTGTTTCCAATTTACATTGAATCAAAGTAACATATCCGAACCTTTCCAAAACTTTATAATGTGTAACAGCATGTTTTCCTTCCTCACTATCGATTGGAAAAACATCCATTTTTTTTCTATCTTTTAAATGACGGCCAATATTTCCAGTTACTGTTCCTTCATCTTCTTGAAAATCTCCCCAAACAAGAGCGTAATAGATTCGGTCTAGATTCCTATCGAAAAAATCTTTGGCTAATTTCACCATTGCTTTTTCGCTTTTCGCTACAACCATTATTCCACTAGTGTTTTTATCCAAACGGTGAACCAACCCCGGACGAAGCAAGGCTTGTTCTTTCGACTTTTTGGTAGCTTCTGTTGTTGCAGCATATTTGCTGACAGGTAATTGCTGAAAATGAAACGCCAAAGCATTCACCAATGTTCCTTTATAATTTCCATAACCCGGATGTACAACCATTCCCGGATCTTTGTTGACGATAATAAGATCATCATCTTCAAACACAATATTGACCGGAATATTTTGAGGAATAAGTTCTGTTTCACGCGGAGGGTGGGCGAAAACAACCGTAATTACATCTAAAGGCTTTACTTTATAATTTGATTTTACCGGCTTATCATTAACCAGGATATTTCCATTTTCGGCAGATTGCTGAATTTTAGAACGCGTAGCATTTTGTGTTTTGCTGATTAGAAATTTATCTATGCGAAGAAGGGACTGGCCCTTATCAACAACTACCCTAAGATGCTCAAACAGTTCCTGATCATCATTATCTTCTACTACATCTATACCTTCATCAATCATCAGGATATTTTAAAATGTTTATTTAACTTTAATGAACTTAAGTGTTGTTGCATTTTTTCCGTCATTCAATCGGACAAAATAAACACCATTTTCAAGATTTGAAATATCAATTAGGTCGGAATAAACCGCATTATCAATAATTACTTTTCCTAAGAGATCAAAAATTGAAAATGTGATCTTTTCATTTGTCTTTCCGGCATTAATAAACAACCTGTCATTAGCAGGATTCGGATAGATTGAAAAATCATTTGCTTTATTCTGAGTATTAACAATTCCAGTAAATTCTGAGGCGGCACCAAAAACAGGATGCAACATTAACGAACCTGAAAAAGGAGACGTGTTCCATGAACCACTTACATTGTAAAATATTTTCGATTGAGTATTTGTATTTTTATCTACACCCACATTTAAAAACTGATTTGTATTTTGTGTAAAACCTACATAAAATGTACCCGGGTTCAAATATAAAGGGGCATCCAATTTATAACGAATAAACTGGTTATACGTGACCATGCCATAAGCTGGACTCTGAGCAGAACTGCCTATATAAATAGCTCCTCCTGGAACACCACTTGCATCCATCCAAACATTCAAATTAAAAGTATAAATGGATGTGTTAGTGATAAAAGGATTAAAATAAATATCAATGTATTGTAACGAATCTGCTACATTCAATGTAAATTTTTCTGCAAGTTCGGCATGTAAAGTGCTTAAACCAAAAGAGTTTTCTGCAGTTCCATCGTCATAGGCAAAATAGTTCGTAAGGTCTTGCACATGACGTACAGTGTCATTCCCTCTATCATTGTCAGGAGTTGAGTTCACGATACTTTCAATTGAGTAACGCGCAGCAGCTGTTAATGCAGGGATTGAATAATTAACTACAGGATTTGTAAAAGGTGCATAGTTCATGTATCCTGTAGTTGAAAACGGATCAATATTAAAACTTCCACCGGAATAAGTAGTGTTTACCTGAGTTCCTGCATCATCATACATTTTATAAATATAACTTCCATTTTTTGTTGCTGTATGATTATTCCTGATCGTTGTATTATAATTCAACTTCATATCTGCGGTACTATATTGTCTCCATGGCATTGCAGAATAATCATTCAGGAGAGAAGCCGTATTATACACAAATGATACATCCTCAAAACTGGTATCATTTTGATTTCTGGTTTTATTTAAATACACATAATCAATGTTCCAATGATCTGTGTTTCCGCTAATGGTAGCCTTGTTATAAAAACGAAATTGAAACCCATCTTTCAGAAAGGCCGTATCCGTGATAGGGATCATGACCAATGTCCATGAACTATCAGTTGCAGCAAGAGTACTTCCCTTTAATGCCCATACATTTTGCCAACCACCCGTGGAATGCTTAAATTGAACCACGAGTGAATCGGTGTATTCAGGAGCATTCCCAATACCTTGAGGTTGACAGTAGAAACTAAAATAGATGGAATCACTGGAAGGTAAATTTAAATGAATAGGTTTTGAAGTAAGGTAATCTGCAAGTACAGAAGTTGATGCACCTGCAGTAAAATCATAAGGATAACCGTTATAATCCAATCCATCAAATGTTGCTACACCTAGAGTAATAGGAGCCTTAGCAAAATCGCGATTAATATACACTTTGTTATCTAACCATAAAGATGTGTCGGGATAAGGACCTTCGTATGAAAAATCATCTAAGATACCCTTTGCACCAAGACTCAAAGTATCTGTAGTTGAAGGTGATTTTAGCGTAGATTTTAGCTGATCATATTTACTTATGATTACCTGATTGGTCGTTAATTCATTTTCAAACAACCCTTGACTAAAACAAAGATTGTTTAATAACAGCAGGCAGATTACTGCATTAATTTTATTGGTCAAAATTCGAGTCATCATTTTTTACACTTGAAGTATCAGGAATTGCAGAAAGTTTGTTTTTATCACTTGTAAAATACAAATCAACTGTTCCTCCCATTTTAATCATTACATCTTTACTACAAGATGGTATTTGCCGGTATACTTTTCCGTTTATAGAATCTTTTGCTATGTCAAAACTGACAGCACCAATACTCAAAGAAGCTTCAGCTAATTTCCCTAATGCTTCAATGCGTGTCATTCCGTAAAGGCAAGGAACACCTACTTCTTCATCGCTCAAGCCTTTTCCAACGATAAGATCGATCACCGTTCCTTTTTCAATTTTTTCACCAGGTGCTACATTCTTCCCCTTGATCATTTGCTCAAACACACAATTAGCGCATTGATCAGGAACAAATTTTGTTTTACCTATCTTTAATCCGAAAGTCGTTATCATAGCTGCTGCTTGTCGTAAAGAGCGATCTATCAACTTTGGCATTTGAATACTTGGAGGTAAAACTGAGGTAACATAAAGGTAAATGGTTCTTCCCTCTTTTACTTCAGCCTTTGCTTCAGGCTCTTGCTTGATTACAACGCCTTTTTTAGCTTTTGTATCATATAGAGAATCAATTACCAAGTAACGTATATTTTTGTCAGCAACAAACTTATCTAGTTCATTTATTCCAACACCGGAAAAATCAGGTACAGAAACTGTTTCGCCATGATTTGTGGTATTTCCTAACCAGGAAATGATGAACCAGCATATCAAAGAAACTGACACAATGTAAATGGTCAAATGTTTTAGAAATGTTTTGCTCTTTATAAATTGTAATAGCCCTTTAAACATAAATGGTTGCAATCGAAATTAGACTACGAATGTACGAATTTTAAGGAAACGAAAAAAAGGGTTGTAAATTGTATTTAGCGTCCATAAAAAATCGATTTTCATCAAAAATCGAACACGCTGCGTCACACAGAGCGGAGTCGAAGTGTTGCCTGTCAAATTCAGATAATTACTCTGATAAATCATCAGAATATTTTAATATATAAACAAACATATTTTTCATAAAAAAATTATCAATGTATTAATAAAAAAAAGGAGTTTTTGATTGACAAACGTTTGTCGCCCTTCGACTCCGCTCAGTGTGACCAAACCGAACCGTGTGTGGTCATGTTGAACTTGGCCTGTGCTGAGCTTTTGTTGATCCATCGAAACATGTGTGTATGCTTTTCCACCCCAGGGTGACCTCACCGCTCCGACATTTTGCACCATCACCTGACAATGATATTTTCAAAAAATCATTCTAAGAAAAATAAAAACTATTTCAATTCCATTTTTCGTTTTTGAAAACCAAAATCTAAGATCTTGTCAATAAAATCGTATGGTTTATAGCCATTGATAGCCGTTTGATGAAAAATGCAGGTTGCAGGGGTCATACCGGGCAAAGAATTCACCTCAATGAAAATCACTTCTACCCTATTCACATCGTAAATTCTAACAAATGCATCAATACGAGTATACCCGTTAATGTTCAATAATTTTGCAGCTGCACCTAATGTTTGTTTTACCTTGTCGGAAATTTGCTGACGATCTTTCAAATCTTTTGAATAACGCGCCGGAGTAATATTCTGACCTTGACCTGCCAGAAACTTTTCTTCCAATGACAACACTTCGCCTTCACTTAATGCTTCCGATGCTTCAAAAACTTCGTAGTGCACAATTCCTTCTTTATCAAATTTGGTAAGCATTCCACCGGTCACTTCTAAAAAGTGTTTCGCATCTTTTTTTGAGATTAATTCTTCTACCAGGATTACCGACTTTTTAGGAAATTCTTCTTTGTCTTTGATATGCAATAATTGTGCAGCTGCATGTTCCAATTTTTCTTCCTTACGGAAAATGAGTTTCGCAAAAGCTACAAACTCTTCAGGTGTTTTAATTTTTTTTACTGCTGAGGAACATCCATCATCCACAGGCTTTGCAATAAAAGGATAATGGATCTTGTCCTTAATAGTATTTAAGACTTTCGTATAATCCGCATTCCAATCCACTTCCGTTACCAACAAATGTTCGGCAACAAGAAAACCTTTTTGTTTTAAGATCTCATTGGTTCTGTATTTATCAATTGTAATCTGAGAACTTGCGACACCCGAACCATTGTAAGGCAAACCAACTCTTTCCAAATTGGCTTGTATAGCGCCATCTTCACCTGGTCGACCATGCAGCGCAATAAAAACACAATCAACCATTTTACCCAACTCTTCGTATGTAATTTTTTTAGGCTTTGCTAAATTGTCGGTGTTCGAATATTTTGTTGTAATGGCCGAACATTCATTCATGATCTCTTTTACAAGATCATGAATTTTATAATTATCGATCTTATCTTTTATATCATCTGCATTATCTTTCAATAAAATATTTACAGGTATTTGATACATGATATGTTCCTCATTGCTTCCGGTAAGGAACACAGGAATAGGTTCATATTTAATGGAGGAAGCTAATTTCTCATAAATATTTCTGCCGCTTTCAACTGAAATATGTCGTTCAGAAGAATAACCGCCCAATACCACAGCCACCTTGATCTTATTGGTTGCTGCATTTTTATCTAACTTAATAGAAGTATCTAATTTTTTTAGCAGCTCATCAAAAACACCGCTATTCCTAGTGGCAAAAATTCGCTGGGCCAAGGAGGTACGAATGATATACGTAAGAAATTGCGAAGGATTCAAGCCTATTTCAGCTGCCTGGTGGAAGAAAAAAGAAGAAGGCATCATTCCAGAGGTGGTGTTCGGATCATTCAAAAAGATCTTTCCATCATTGGAAATGAAACCATCGATACGTGCATACACGTCAAAATCCAATGCATAAAATAAACGTTCACATTCCTTACGAATAGCTTGAATTTGAGTATTCGGCAAATCGATTGGAGTTATCTTGCGAGATAAACCGGGTAAATATTTTGAGCGGTAATCAAATAATTCTTTCCCCTTTCTTATCTCGGTCGGTGGCAAGGCAATGGCTTTCCCATCCTCATCTTGGGCTACAATACAAGAAAATTCTTTCCCCTCAATAAATCCTTCGATAAGCACTTTACTTTCACCATCCAAGGCAGACAAAACAACACCTTCTTTTTCTGTTTCAAAAGTTTTATCCAGATAAACAATTAAATCTTGAGGATGATAAACAATGCTTTCAACTTTCAACTTTGAACTTTGAACTTTTACCGGCATTCCTATTCCTTCGCGGATATCAGCCAGTTCACGAATAAAAATATTTTTTCCTGCAGCATCTAAACTATCCCAATCTGAAGCATCCAGCCATTTAGTAAAAAAAGCTTTTTCAATAGCCCCCATGAATTTAATATTATCATCCTCATGTAAAATACTTATCCCAATGGAAGAACCTTGATTGGCAGGCTTTATAACAAGCGGCAGACCAATTTCTTTTTTTGCTTTTTCAAAAACGTCCTTACAATCTCCGTTAATATAACTATCTCTGTTAATTGTAAAAAACTTCGGACTATTAAATCCTGCATTTACCATTAGTCGTTTTTGAACGCTTTTATCGATACCGATAGCAGAAGGTAAAATTCCGGAGCCGGAATATGGAATCCCTAAATATTCAAATAATCCTTGAATTTTCCCATCTTCACCATATGAACCATGCAGACATAAAAAGGCAAAATCGAAATGCAATTTAAGTTCATTAGGTTCTAGTTTCTTCCCAATTTTGTTGATCATTTCAAGCTGCTGATCAGCGGATAATTTTCCGATTTGTTCTGCATAAATTTGAAAATCACCTTCCTTGGCCGGAATAAATTCTGCCGGAGGATAAAAATCGCGGATGCTACCTTTATAGACATATTCCCAGTTAAGCAAAACAAAATTCCCAAAACTATCCACAAAAACAGGAATTGCCTCGAAAAGAGATTTATTCAGATTATCGTAAACTGTTCGTCCGCCTGCAAATGAAATTTCCCGTTCCTTAGAAAAGCCGCCAAAAATGATTCCTATTTTTATTTTCATATACCTTACACTTGCCTACCCATAAGGGAAAAGCATATTAAATTAATTATTACTAAAACATTCCAAAATTATTCTCTATACCTATTGGTATCGGACAAAAATGAGAGTTCTTACAAAAATAAGATTATCGAAGCGTGTATTTAGACAAGCGTATTCAAGTATTCAACAAGTTTATTAACCGCTAAAGCACGATGGCTGATTTTATTCTTTTCGGAAAGGTTCATTTCTGCAAAGGATATGTTAAAGCCATCCGGGAGAAAAATCGGGTCATAACCGAAACCCTGAGAACCCTTTTTTTCTTTTAGGATCTGCCCATTCACAATCCCTTCAAATTGAATCTCCTTTCCATCTATCACCAAAGAAATAACGGTTTTAAACCTTGCTTTACGATTTTTAAGTCCGGACATTTCAGAAAGCACTTTATCCATATTTTCATTAGCATCCCTACTTTCAGCAGCATATCGGGCAGAAAGCACACCAGGTTTCCCATCCAATGCCTCAATCTCTAATCCTGTATCATCAGCAAAACAATTTTTATGGTATTTCTCAAATACATAAAATGCTTTTTGAGAGGCATTTCCTTCAATCGTAGGTTGTGTTTCAGGGATTTCCTCCATACAATCGATGTCATTTAAACTTAATATCTCGATTGAAGGAGGAATCAGAGATTGAATTTCATTTGCTTTATTTTGATTGGCGGTGGCGAAAACGAGGATCATAGTCTGTATTTTGTATCAACAAAATTACACATAAAAGTGTGTATATTTAATGCTATTTGCTATCTTTACCTATGTTCAATTGGAAGCGCAGAAATTAGTATGGAGTATGAAATTAGACCAAAAGAAAAGCTGAATTTAGGTTTAGCTGAATTATGGGAATATCGAGAATTATTTTATTTTTTTACATGGCGTGATATCAAAGTAAAATACAAACAAACTGTTCTTGGTTTCGCTTGGGCTGTTTTGCAACCATTTTTTATGATGCTTGTATTTTCTGTCTTTTTCGGACAAGCACTTAATGTGCCTTCTGAAAATTTGCCATATCCCGTTTTTGTTTTTTCAGGACTATTATTATGGAATATTTTTTCATCAGGAATTACAGCTGCAGGAAATAGTATGGTGAGCAATGCCAACATCATTAAAAAAATATATTTTCCAAGATTAATTATTCCAATATCTTCAGTACTTGTTTCCTTATTCGACTTTTTGATGGCAAGCATTATTTTTATAGGAATGCTTCTATATTTTCAGATTAATATTCATCCATTAAAAATATTTTTTTATATTCCAATTAGTCTTTTTGTTACTTGTATTTCTACGTTTGGCCTAGGAACGTTATTGGCCGCATTAAATATCAAATACCGCGATTTCAGGTATATAATTCCGTTTATGGTACAAATTCTATTATTTATGACGCCTGTAATATATCCCGTTTCAATACTAACTCATGAATGGTTAAAATACTTAGTGGCTTTAAACCCTATGTATTCGGCAGTAACCTTATTTAGAGCCGGATTTATTGAAAATCCTTTACAAATTAATTTATTATTAATAAGCCTCTGCTCTGCAATTCTGCTCTTTGTTGTTGGATTGTATTACTTCAGAAAAACAGAAGCCTATTTTGCAGATCTTGCTTAGCCAATGAAACCTATTTTAGAAATAATAGATATATCAAAAACATTTCGTATCCAACACGAGCAAAAGCCATATTTGAGTATTCGTGATTCTATTTCAAATGTTTTCAAACCTCTAAAAAAATCTTCTGAAGATTTTTTCGCATTGAAAGATGTAACCTTCGATGTATTGCCAGGTGAAAGTGTTGGAATTATCGGAAAGAATGGAGCCGGAAAATCTACTTTATTAAAAATATTATCAAAAATTACTCCTCCAACATCAGGAAAAATAATTTCCCGAGGACGAATTGCAAGTTTATTGGAGGTTGGAACAGGCTTCCATCCTGAATTATCTGGACGCGAAAATATATTTTTAAATGGATCAATTTTGGGGATGAAACGAGTTGAAATCCAAAAAAACTTTGATGCCATTGTCGACTTTTCAGGTGTAGAAAAATTTCTTGACACACCACTTAAACATTATAGCAGCGGGATGCAATTACGTTTAGCCTTTGCTGTTGCTGCATTCTTAGAAAACGAAATCTTAATTATTGATGAGGTTTTGGCCGTTGGGGATGCTGAATTTCAAAAAAAATGTATGGGTAAGATGGAAGATGTGAGCAAGAATCAAGGGAGAACAATTTTGTTTGTAAGTCATCAGATGGGAATGGTTAATATGCTATGTAACAATGCCATACTTCTAGAAAAAGGCAAAATTTCTTTTTCAGGAAAATCATTTGAGGTTATAAATCATTACAACGATATTAATTTCAAAGAAAATGCAGGGTATGAACTTACGAAAGAACCCACAGGAAAAGATATCTATATTACTCGAGCATACCTCACAGATTCGAAAGGTAAAGCCTCTTCAAATTATGCATTCAATGAAGAATTTAAATTAAACCTATCTTTTAAAGTCAAAAACCCTTTAAAAAATGTTGTTCTTGGGATTATTGTAAAAGACAATTTTGGCCGAAGGATTTTTACTTCACAAACTGATCTAAATAACTTAAATATTTCTGAAAAAGGTGAAAAAGAATATAAATTTACCGTTAGATTTCCTCACACATTGCTTACACCTAACCATTATTCAATTTTTTGTGCCCTACATATACCAAACATAAGGGTGATTGATGAAATAAATGATTTGTGTAGTTTAAATATTATAGATACAGGTTCAATTTTTTCAATGTATGAAGGAGTGGACTTTGGTTGTGTTTTTGCAAATTGCGAATGGAACTTATTAGAAGAATAAAAAGTTAAAAACTTTTAATTATGAAATCCATTATAAAAAAAATATTTTTTTCACGAAGAATATTAAATGCCTCAACATCCTTCGATTTAAATCAGCTAAACTTAAAAGCTGATCGAAGTCTAATCTTATCTGCACTTAATCTTATCAAAAATTTTGATTATTCAAAAACAATAAAGAACTTCAAAGAGGTTGAATTTAGTGTTTTTTCCCAATGGGGAGACGATGGAATAATTCAGTATCTTATTAATAAAATTGAAATTCCTGTAAAATCATTTATCGAATTTGGGGTTGAAAATTATCAGGAATCAAATACTAGGTTTTTATTGATAAATGATAATTGGTCAGGACTCGTAATGGATAGTTCGAAAAAAAATATTAATTACATTAAAAATGATTCTATTTCTTGGAAATATAGTCTACTTTCTAAAGAAGCTTTTATAAATTCTGAAAACATTAATGACCTGATAAGTTCTTCTGGATTCAACGGCGAAATCGGGATATTAAGTATAGATATTGACGGAAATGATTATTGGATATGGAAAGCAATAAATGTGGTTAATCCAGTAATAGCAATTGTTGAATACAATTCGGTATTAGGAGCGGATAGATCAATAACAGTTCCATATAAAAAAACTTTTTCAAGGACAAAAGAACATTACAGCAACCTTTATTTTGGGGCGTCATTATCTGCTTTATGTTTTCTAGCAGAAGAAAAAGGATATTATTTTATAGGAAGTGATAGCCACGGTGTAAATGCGTATTTTGTCAGAAAGGACAAAATTGGTGCATTAAAACCAATAACAGCAAAAGAAGGATTTGTTCCATCAAAATTTGCACAATCAAGAGATCGGAATGGCACACTTAATCATATTTCTTATCAATACCAACTAGAAGTAATAAAAGGATTAGAAGTATATAATGTAGAAACAAATAAAAAAGAGTTCATCTAATGGCAAAAAAAATATTAAAATTATTATTTAACAAACTAGGATTACAAATTAGTCGGATTTCTCACACATCTAATAATCCTGAAAAACTAGTTTCATGCAAAATTGGTAATTACAATATTCTCTTGAATAATTCGCATGCTCTTCCAGGTTATTTAAAACAATTCCCACATTACTCTCAAAATTTGCCTCGTCTATCTTCAAAAATAAAGGAAAAATATCAAGATTTAATGATAATAGATGTAGGTGCAAATATTGGAGATACCGTTGCTCTTGTTCGAAGTATTTCCTATTGTCCGATCATATGTATAGAAGGCGATAATTACTTTTTTAATATTTTAAAAAAAAATATTGAACAATTCAAAGAAGTTTATGCGTTCCAACTATTTTTAGGCGAACATAACAATATAATTTCAGGCAAAAAAGAAAGTATAAAAGGAACATTAAAAATAGTACCAAGCTTGCAAAAAGACAGCAAAAATGATTTGCAAATAATTACTTTAGATAAATTTTTGGATACAAATTCTAAGTATAGATCCGCCAAATTACTAAAAATAGATACTGATGGTTTTGATCTAATGATAATAAAAGGAAGCATAGATTATTTAACAAAAACAAAACCTATATTATTTTTCGAATATGATAAAAAACTTTTGGAAGATGTAAATGAAAATGGAATTTCTACGTTATTTTTTTTGAAAGATATAGGATACGAAACAGCTATTTTTTATGATAACTTTGGTCGCTTTCTTATATCTACAGAATTAAAAAATGAAATGCAAATTCAACAGCTTCATGATTATACTAAACATAATAAAAGCGCTTTCAGTTATTATGATATTTGTTTGTTTCATCAGCAAGATAATCAGCTTGCGCAAGACTTCATAAAAGAGGAAATGAGTTTTTTTAAATCCGTAGATTATTGATTAGCTATATTCTAAATTGACTTATTTACATTATGAAAATCCTTTATGATCATCAAACATTTACGAACCAGACCTACGGAGGTATCTCTAGGTATTATTATGAATTAATCAGCAGATTTAATAATAAAGACGAATCTAGTTGTGATGTTTCTTTACTTCTGACAAATAACGCATACCTAAATGGGAATAATTACAAAGGATTATACCCGTTTTTCAAAAATCGAAATTTCAGAGGAAAATGGGAAATAATGAATTCAGTGAATCAATCTCAAAGTGTAAAAAGGATTAGAAAACAAGAATTCGATATACTTCATCCAACCTATTATGATACTTATTTTTTAAACTATTTAAAAGAAAAGCCATTTGTAGTAACATTTCTTGACATGATTCAAGAAAAATTTGCTACTAAATACGAAATTTATATCCAAGACGAAGAAACAAGAAAAAAAAAGAAGTTATTATTACAAAAAGCAAGTAAAATTATTTCAATATCAGAATCTACTAAAAAAGACATTATAAATATTTATGATGTTGATGGAGACAAAATAGAAGTTATTTATCTTGGTAGTTCTTTAAATTGTCAGAAAAAAACAGACTCACTTTATCCGGATAGTAGATATATTTTGTTTGTAGGAAACAGAAGCTTATATAAAAACTTTAATTTCTATTTAGAATCTATTGCAGAACTTTTAAAGGATTTACAAATCACTTTTGTATGCGCAGGCGCGAATGAATTTACAGATTCCGAATTAATTTTGATCAAAAAACTGGGCGTGTCGAAATTAGTTAAACATTATAAAATTAATGATAACATACTTTCCAGCCTTTATAAAAATGCTCTAGCTTTTGTTTTTCCAAGTTTATATGAAGGATTTGGAATACCTGTTTTAGAAGCCTTTTCTTGTGAATGCCCTTGTTTATTAAGTACTGAAGGGTCATTGCCAGAAGTCGGTGGTGAAGCAGCCTTGTATTTTAACCCACATGATGCGAAACAAATCTGTGATACATTATCAGTTTTAATTAATAACCAGCAACTCAGGGAAGAATTAATTAAAAAGGGTAAAGAAAGATTAAAACTCTTTTCATGGGATAAAACATACGAGCAAACAATAAATCTTTATGAATCTATAAAATAAAAGACACTTTCAAAAAATATTTATGAAAGAGAAATTTCAACTTGTTGTAGTCAAAAATAATTATGGCTTCCATACGGATGTGTATGTAGATTTTGAAAATCAAATATTGCAACATACACACTGGAAATCAGTAAAAGCTGCGAACAAATATTTGCAAAGACTATATAATATTTACATTCTTCCTAAACTGAAATATCGCCAATTTAACTTTGACCGTTTTTCATTTAATTCCGAAAGATCTTTAATGGCGATGATTTCAGGTATAGAATATTCAAAAATATTTTTACAATATTCTTTTAAAGCAAAAATTAAAGCTATTTACATGTTTGATCCATGGCCTGACTCAAATAAACTAAATGAAAATGCGATAAGGTCATATAAAATCAATATCGCTTTCATTTCAGCAAAACAGCCAATCGAGCATTTTAATTCGCTTGAAATAAATGACTTTAAAGCATACTGGATACCTGAAGGCATTGATAGTAAAAAATATAAATTTTATAATTACGACATAAAGAATATTGACATTATCCAATACGGCCGACAATGGAATTGGCTGCATAGCAAAATAGTGCCTCTTTTCGAAGAAAAAAGAATTAAATATGAATTTTCAACTGAAAATAATTACACTGATTCAAAATTCAAAAGCCGAACTTCATTTATTGATGCATTAGCAAAATCATTAAAGATCATCAATAGAGAATGGCCAAACTAATTATTTCAAATTCTAAAATATATTTTCCAAACTTAGATGGGTTAAGATTTGCCGCATTTTTAATGGTTTATCTTCAACATGGTTTTTTTAATAGTATTAAAGCCTTGGATATTAATGGAACATTTTATGAAAAGCTCATAAGTGTTTTGTGTAATGGAGGTATAGGTGTTTCAATATTTTTTGTTTTAAGCGGTTTTTTGATAACGTATTTGATTCTCGTAGAATCGGATTTAAATGGAAAACTAAATGTTGGCTATTTTTATATAAGAAGAACATTAAGAATATGGCCATTATATTTTGCAGTGATTATTTTTGTTTTTCTTCTTTACCCCTATTTTAAGGGTCTTTATGGTATAGCAGAAAACACTTGCAACATACCTGGTTATTATTTTTTCTTTCTTTCAAATTTTGATGTAATAAATATTCAGAAATATCATCCCGGCCTCGACTCATTGTCAGGAA
>JAPLDC010000142.1 GCA_026391935.1 Bacteroidota bacterium
ACACACCATGTGTTGACGGATGCTGAGGCCCCATGTTTATGACAAATTCGCCTTCTTCGTTGATATGATCTTCTTCTCCTAGTAACATCTATAATTCTATCATGTGTTCGTCAACATAATTTTTCCTTAAAGGAAATCCAACCCAATCTTCTTCTAAAAATATTCTTCGTAAGTTAGGATGATTTAAAAATTTTACTCCAAAAAGATCGAATACTTCATCTTCATTTAATTCAGCTGTTTTCCAAATATCATAAACAGATTCAATTTTTGGATTGATGGTATCGGTGATTTTTGCTTTTACAACAATTGTATGATTGTGGGTTTTCGAATTTAAAAAATAAACCATCATCAAATGGTCTTTCCAATCCACACATGTTAAGCAAAAAAGATAATCAAAATAAAGTTCTTTTTTTGAACGAAGTTCTTTCATTACGGGAAGTAATTCTTCAGAAGGAATGAAGGCTGTCAAAAATTCTCCGGTCTCATCAAAAGTGACTGCCGAAAATATTTGTGTAAAGCTGTTTTTTAGTTCTTCGTTAGTCATTATTATTTGTGTGTGTGTGTGTGTATTCACACGCTTCTAATTATTTCTTATCTACTTGTTTTCTGAAGTATGCGTTATTTTTAATTTTTTCCTGTAAGGCGATCATTGAATGTAAAAGAGCCTCTGGACGTGGAGGACAGCCAGGTACAAAAACATCCACAGGAATGATGTGATCAATTCCTTTAACAACAGAATAAGTATTGTAAAAGAATGGGCCACCAGAAATGGTGCATGCACCCATTGCAATAACATATTTTGGTTCGGGCATTTGATCATATAGTCGCTTAAGTACCGGTGCCATTTTCATTACAATGGTTCCTGAAACAATTATCAAATCAGCTTGACGAGGTGTCGCACGCATTACCTCAAACCCAAAACGAGACCAATCGTATTTTGCATTAACGGTATGCATCATTTCAATGGCACAACAACTAGTTCCAAAAGCTAAAGGCCACATTGAATTTGCACGTGCCCAATTTATTACATCATCCAGCTTGGTAATCATAAATCCTCCATCAGGAGTTTCGTGAACTTGCCCTGGAAATTCAAGTTTATCCTTTAAACCCATTTTAGCGCTCCCTTCTTCCAAGCATACAACAAGCCCATGAATAATATAAACATGAACACTAAAATCTCAATAAATTCAGGCATCCCAATTTCCTTAACTACAACAGCCCATGGATACATAAAAACAAGTTCCACATCGAACACAAGAAATACAAGTGCAAATAAATAATAGCCAACATTAAATTGAATAAAAGAAGTTCCCGAAGTTGGGATACCACACTCGTATGTTTCTCCTTTTTGAGGATTAATAGAAGTTTTTGCAAGTGCCTTTGAAAGTAGTATACCACCTGCGGCAAAGGCAACTCCGCAAATAAGTAAAAGTATTAAAGAGACTGAACCCATACAGTTTATTATTAGAGCCAAAAGTATCTACGCAGATGTAAATAAAATATGACTTCTATCATTGAATATAAAATTAAATAACTATTCCTTTACGACATAAAATTATAAAAAAAAATCACTATG
>JAPLDC010000071.1 GCA_026391935.1 Bacteroidota bacterium
ATAAAATAAATGATTATTTATTATGAAAACATATAAACCAATACTATCCTTCACATGTGAAACATATTGAATTGACTGCTGAATGCAGGCGAATTGACCACGATCTCAGAAACGGATATTAGTATAAATAATAGAATCAGGATAATTATGCGCAGGTTTTCCCTTTTGATCAGCGAAAGAGTATGACCGATCCCTTGTATGAATAATAATGAAAACGGAATAAGAGCTGCGCTGATTAACCTCCCGGAGTAGAAGTAGGGTACACCCTTAGATGGATAGCGGCAAGCGCCAAAATCAAAACTGAGTGAAAGCGTTACCATAAAAAATACGAGGGACGCGAAACACCAAAAGGAAAACCAGCTCATATTCCGTTGGTTTTCATTCTTAAATTTATTAATGCTCAGTATCGCTATAAAAGGAAAAAGGATGGAGGAAAAACAATAAAAAATATCCATTGTCTGCATTCCGATGCTTGTTGCCCACCATGTAAATTCGCCTCTCCAAAATGTGATCATTAATCCTGTCCAGAAAGTCCAGGCTCCATGAAGCGTAAAGATCGGGTGATCAAACCATTTTAAAAAAGGCTTGTGCGTCCATCCTAGCCTTTGTACCTTTTCTGCTGAAGCTGTAATGTCACCATAATTGTTTTGATTCCAAAGGAACCAAATAACGACTGGAATAATAGCACATAACGCAAATAATAATATTGGTTTTATTGTTTGTTTTAACTGTTCTGATTTCCAGGATCTGAATACCAAATAAATTATTGCCAAGATCTCAATGAAGAATAAAGGCAGATTACTGATCTTTACAAAAACGGTTGCTGCAATGGCTAAGCCGGCAAAAATACCTTGTCGTGGACTAGGGGCATCCGCTTTCATAAAATGAATCATTCCAATAAAAGCCAATCCGAAACAAACCGGAGAAAGCACATCGCTTTGAATTGAATAAAAAGTATCCTGAGGAAGTAAGGCAACCATTAATGGAACACCGATGATAACGAAGTTGTCATCTGGAAACAGCATGGAAGCTGCACGGTATGCGATCCAAACAAGTAGCATTATCAGTAAAATGTTGAAATCACGGATCCAATAGAGTAGCCAACCTCCTTTTATTCCTAATAAGGAGCCCAATTTTGTCCAGATCCCTGCAACCATATAATATAAAGGGGCCTGTAATGAATTTTCATTATAATGACTACTCCATAAGGCTACTCCTTCATTTATATAGCTTTGCACATTCTCTTTCGGTAGTTTCCATATAGGTGGCGGAAACTTTTGTCCGGGATAATTGGAAGGATTATCATTGAACTCTTTCGATTCGTAACGTACTATATAATCTGCTGTTACTGGCGAAATTGTTTCAAGCGATCTAGGAATATGACCCTGACTGTATTTCATCACTAAATCAAAATGAACCTGTTCGTCTGTATTATTAAAAAATGGGAAGGCCGATGCGTAAACAAAAACACGAACTGCAGCAAGGATGCAAATGAAGATGGCAAACCTGTGATTTCTTTTAATTATTAATTCGGATTGAACCATAATTCTCTTTTTGAATAAGGCAATTGTGTAAAATATTAATCCCGATAGTGTTAATGAGGACTATTTTGTGATTTCATTTGCCAGATATCATTTGTGTTTTTTGCGTTTATTGTATCATTGATCTGGAGATAACTTCTGGAAAGATTGCGCCATGCATCTAAATTGTTTTCGTTAAGCTCTACCGCCTTTTTATAACATACGATGGCCGAATCAGAATTTCCCTGACGATAATACTTGTTACCATCATTGTATAAAAGATCGCTCACCAGTACGATCCTTTTCAGTGCATCAGGATTTTCAGGATCTGAACGATAAGCATATAAAAAATTATCACCCGCTTTAAAATAATTTGACAGTCCTTGATAAGCATAACCTAAGTCAATGTATACTAATGGGTCATGGCGAAACATGGTAAGTACTTTCTCTTCCAGAACAACAGCCTTTGAGTAATATTCTTTTTTCAACGCCTTGTCGGTTTCTGCATCCGCCATGATAATATATTCATTGGCCACATTAAAATTCACACGAACACTATTCGGAGCCTTTTCCAGATCAGCAAAATAAATTGTCCGGTCATTTTTCCATTCATGATTTCGTTGTACCGTTCGGAAAGAAAACAAGATCAGAATGCATCCTAAGATTGTAAGGGAAAGTAATTGGTAGTTCTTTTTAATATTTAGAAATACGGATGCTGTGACGATGCAATAAGCCAGAGAAGGTTGAAATAACAATCGCTCAGCCATGAAGGCACCAAGGTCAATAACAAAGTTTGCGAAAAAGAAAATGGTAGCCATGAAAAAGAAAATACAAAATGAGAACAGGGATCTTCTTTTTAATGTGTAGAATGCATAAACGATCAGCGCTAATAAAATCAGGAAAGAAAAAATAAATGAAAAAGAAAACAGTTGATTGAATTGAACCTGGTTATATCCATAATCACAAATCAAAGGATGTGGGATGAACATGAGCCAGACATATTTAAATAGCAGTACAATTTTTGTTGCAAACCCTTCGCTTGCTGTGGCATATATGAAAGGATAATTCATCACATTCTTATCCGAGACCTTTGCAAAACCTTCAACGGAGAAGCGTATGGCCATATATACAATAAATACCCCGATCAAAGGAAGTGATAATTGGATAGCTTTTTTTATTGACTGACCATAAAAGAAATAGGCAACCATTGGGATCACCAGAATGAACGGCACAGCACTTTCTCTTGTAAGAAGTGCAAGAAAGAAACTTGTTAATCCTGAAATGATAAGCCAAATAGATCGTTTTTGGAAATACCTGATGTATGAAAATGATGTGATGAGCAGAAGGATAAAAGTAATTAATTCATCACGGCTCTTCACATTCGCAATTACTTCTGTATGTATCGGATGGACAACAAAAAGAAGGCAGGTAACGAATGCCAAGGATGGATGCAGATCCTTAAAAATATGTTTTTTAAGGATCTTGAATAACAATGCAATGAGTAATACAAATAATAAAATATTAATAGAATGACTAACATATGGATTTATTCCAAAGAATTGATATTCCAATGCAAAGACAATCAAAGCAACCGGTCGGTAACGTCCACCGGAAAGATCAACATCTTTTTTAAGGATCCCATACAACAGGTCTTTCGTAAGGATTTCAGGAATCCCTTTGATTCCTTTTTGAACCAATGTATTATTTGTTAATACAACAGGATCGTCAACGGCATACTGATTAAATAATGTATTTAAGTTCAGGCCGAAAGCCAGTATCAGTAAAATTATTAATTGGTGTTTTGTTGTAAGTTTAAATTGCAGCCGGTTCATTTTGAAAATAATATTTTAATGATTAATCAGATCCATGTTCTGAAAATGCTTCTCTGTTAAATTGGTGATCAGGAGATAATTGTTTTACCACTTGCCACGCTTCGATCGCATTTTTTGTATCGTTTACTTTAAAATAACAGCCTCCCAGATTATACCAGGCATCTAAATTAACATTATTTAATTCGACCGACCTTTTATAGGAGTCAATGGCTTTATTTATTTCGTTGTTTCTGTATTGCTTATTTCCTTCGTTGTAAAAAATGTCACTTAACAAAATCAATCGCTTTTTTGTTTCAGGATTTGATGGATCTGTTTTGTAGGCATCTTCAAAATACTTAGCCGATCTTGAATAATCAGATAATCCTAAATAGATGTTGCCAAGGTCAATTTCTAAAGCCGGCTCATGCCCAATCATTTTTAGCGCATATTCACCATATCCAGCAGCTTGTTGATAATATTCAATTTTTATTTTTTGATTTGTTTCGTTATTCGCTTTGTTTAAATACGCTCCGGCAGCAAATTTATTTGTCCGGAAACTGTCGGGAGCGCTATTTACATCTGTTATCATTAGTATGTCATTGTCCTTCCAGATTGTGTTTCTCATTACTGTTTTTACTGAAAACAATATCAGAATAGTAATTAAAAAAGTATTGACGATGAATTTATTCTTTTCAAGAAATTTGAAATAATAAACTGCTAATAGTATGCAAACTGCCAGTGAAGGCTGAAACAGAAAACGTTCAGACAATGGCGTGCCAACATCAACTACAAAATTACTGACTAATGAAATGGTAGCAAAAAAATAAAGGATAGAAAATGATACAACAGTTTTTTTTCTTAGTGTGAAAAGGGCAAAAATCAGTAATGAAAATACAACAACAAAAGAAAGGATAAATTGAATAGATGTAATATCTATATAATGGATTTGTTGGAATCCGTAATCCCAAGACAATGGATGTGGAAAAAAAAGAAGCAGAATGTATTTTAAAAGAATATAGAATTTGGTTGCAAATGCTTCGGAAGAAGAAGCCAATAAAAATGGGGAATTAAAAACATCAAAACTATTGTCAGAAAGCTGAGGATCATTGGCGAGAATATAATGTCGCAAAACTAAATAAATTGCTGTTGTTGTGAGCCATGGGACCGATAATAGCAAGGCTTGTTTAATTGTCCGGTTAAAAAATAAAAACAGAATTAGTGGCAGGATTGCGAGAAATGCTACTGCGCTTTCTCGTGTAAGCAAGGCAAGAAAAAAGCAAATTATACTGATAACGAGATTTGGAATGGTGCTCTTATCGAGGTATTTAATAAATGTACTTGTTGAAAGGATCAAAAGTGTAAAGGTGATCAGTTCATCGCGACTTTTTACATTTGCTATGACTTCCGTATGTATTGGATGAGCAACAAACAGAAGACAACAGATAAAAGCCAAATATGGGTGCTGTTCCTTAAAAATATATTTTCTCAATAATTGAAAAAGCAATCCAATTAATAGCGCAAAAAGCAAAACATTTATAGAATGACTGACAAATGCATTCTTCCCAAATAGCTGATATTCCAAAGCAAATATCACTAAGGAGAAAGGACGGTAGCGTGGTTCGGAAAGTTTTGCAGTAAGTTCCCGACAGCCGTAATAAAGATCAGTGGAAAGTATTTCCGGAATTCCCTTTATGCCTTTTTGAATAACGGTATTTTCTGTTAAAACAATAGCGTCATCCAGCACATATTCATTAAATACCGTATTGATATTTAAGCCCAATGCGAGGATCAATAATATGAACAGTTGTTTTTGTGGTGAAATATTTAGTTCTCTCCAGCTCATTTCTTATTCCTGAATTTTGTTATTTGTCGGAGACTCTATTGTAAACTCGTCTTTATTAAATCGATGGTATGGTGATATTTTTTTTACATTTTGCCAAGCCTCAATTCCATTTTTTGTATCGTTAATTCTTAATAAGAGTCCGCCTAAATTATAACAGGCTTC
>JAPLDC010000147.1 GCA_026391935.1 Bacteroidota bacterium
AAAGCATTTTTATCTGCAAATGAATTCAGTGGAATAATTTTAGTTGTCAAAGACAATAAAACAATAATTAAAAAAGCAGTAGGGTTTTCCGACTTAGAAAATAAAATACTAAATACTATAGACACTAAATATAGAATTGCTTCATGCAGCAAACAATTTACAGCAATAGCTATTCTTCAATTACAAGAACAAGGAAAATTATCTGTTACCGACAAATTAAGTAAATACTTCCCCGGTATTGCAAAAAGCGACAGCATAACTATTGACATGTTATTAACTCATAGAGCAGGTATTCATAATTATAATGCCGACAGTTCCTATGAAAAATTAAATACTCCAACATTGACACAAAAACAAGTCATGAAAATAATTGAAAGTGACCCATCAGACTTTTCACCTGGATCTAAATATCAATACAGTAATGGGGGATATTTTATTCTTGGGTCAATAATTGAAAAAGTTTCTCATCAAACCTATGACGAGTATATCATTAATAACATATTTAAAATAGCAAAAATGTACGATTCAGGTATTGACCATAACGAAACGACAATACCCAATAAGGCCAAAGGTTATGTAAATAAGAATGAGACTTTGAACCCAGCTCCCTACGACAGTATGGAGGGATGTATGGGTAATGGAAGTTTATATTCAACTGCAAATGATTTGTATAAATATTATTTAGCCCTCAATGATACAATCCTGCTTACTAAATCATCACGTCAGCAATTCATCACACCAGCAAGAGGGACTTATGCATATGGAATTGGCGTTGACACACTAGACAAGCATGTTTATATTGGCCATGGTGGATGGGTGTATGGTTTCACATCTCAAATATCAATGTATCTTAAAGACAACGCATTTTTTATTGTCATATCTAATACTGAGTCAAATGTATGGGGTTTGTCAACAGGATTACAAGCTGTATTATTTAATGTTCCGGTTATTTATCCATACAAATACAAAGAAATTAAAGTTGAAACTAAATCTTTAGAAAAATATTCTGGAACATATGGTTCAATAAAAATATACATCAAGGATAATTATTTGCATTTAATAGACAGTAAAAGTGATGAAGGTGAAATTAAATTACTTCCCGAATCTACAACACAATTCTTTTACTCAGGTGAAAACGATAGAAAAATAGAATTTGAACTTGATAAAAACAATGCAATCATTAAAGTTTGGCTAATTGACAGTGGACTTAAACATGAATTAAATTAAAAGTACGATGGTAGAACAGTATCTAAAAATGTGGAGTCCGTGCAAGTGGAGAATACCGATTTTATGAGGTTGTGTAGCGCGTGATATTTTGCATTTGTAATAAAGTTCAGTACATTTAATAAAGTTTTTCGGTGAAGGAATTTTTTGTGTAATTGCTTCGACATTTTTTCTAGCCGCAATGGGCCATTTGAAATAACACTGCAACTAGTGTTTAATAAAAATCATTTTTTGTTACATTTTTTTGTTTAAAACAAAAAAGCCCTGCAATACAGAGCTTTTTTTTGAAATTAAATATTTATTCTACGGTAATGCAACCATCTTTTATACTGATTTTCGCACTGTTTTTTACTTTTATCCAACCACAGGAAGTATTGATTTCAACTTCATCTGCACTTGTTTGAATAGATGTATCACCTGTTGTAGAAGAATTGAATTCCACAGATTGAGTAGACCCTTGGGATTTAACTTCCATTTTGTAATTTTGTGAATCCTTATTGTAATAATGAATTGTAAATGCACTTGCAAAAGATGTAATTAACAAAAATGCAGCTGAGAATAATGTTTTAAATTTCATGTGTTTATGTTTTTAGTTTATTAGTATACCAAATCTACACTTTATATTTAATTCAAACAATGACTAATTTTCATCGTTTATTACAAGCAATATTTTTTTAAGCAGTATATTTGAGATGGAAAAGTAAGGTGCGAATATTTATTTTTAATAAGGAGGATATTTGGATCTGGAAAGTGCAAATCTGTATAATAAAACAAACAACGTGACACATATTTGGAAAATTGATATACATAAGGTGTCACTAGGCGATTTAGAAAAATTACAACACATCGGGCGACAAACTTTTCTTGAAACATTTGCAGAAAGCAATACTGCTGACGATATGCAAAAATACTTATCGTCTAGTTTCAGTTCAGACAAACTTGCCGACGAATTAGTCAATCCAAATTCTGAATTTTATTTTGCAACATTTAGCAACAAAATTATTGGGTACTTAAAAATTAACTTTGGTCAATCTCAGACAGAATTAAAAGACAAGCATTCGTTAGAAATTGAAAGGATTTACGTATTAAAAGAATTTCAAGGTAAAAAAATTGGACAGTTACTTTATGATCATGCTTTTCTCATTGCACAACAAAAAAAATCTAACTATTTATGGTTGGGTGTTTGGGAAAAAAATTCGAGAGCAATTGATTTCTATAGGAAAAACGGGTTTATAGAATTTGATAAGCATGTTTTTAAATTAGGTGAAGACCAACAAACAGATATTATGATGAAACTTGTGCTTAATGACATGACATAGGAATATCATCTAAGTGCGAATGAGTCCTAACAATTGAATATACTTTGATGAATTTGAAAATGTAACTTTCGAGGGTATAATAAGTCTCACTCACAAAATTTTAATCAGGATTGCTATGAAAAAAACAGTATTAATAGTTTTAGCATTTACGATGACATTTGCTCTTGGATTCGCTTTTAAGTCAATTACAACGAAAAATGGTAACGCGGTACAATCAATAAAAAAGGTAACCGGCATTGGCGGTATTTTTTTTAAGTGTAGAGACCCTAAAAAAATCAGAGAGTGGTATGCTACAAATCTTGGTTTGAATACGAGTGAGTATGGGGCTGTTTTTGAATGGAGGCAAGGAGCTGACACTACCAAAAAAGGGTTTACTCAATGGAGTCCATTTACTGAAAAAACAAAATATTTTGAGCCCTCGACAAAGGACTTTATGATAAATTATAGAGTTGAAAACATAGATGCTCTTGTTGCGGACTTGAAAA
>JAPLDC010000324.1 GCA_026391935.1 Bacteroidota bacterium
ATTCTATCCGTTGAACTACGAAACCTGTATTTCTATATTTATTAATTTGGAGAAAAATTTATCCGACAAATATTTTGTGAATATACTATTAACTTGCCTACAAAATATTTTGAATTAAATGGAGCTAACGTTTACCTTCGGAGTGTTAAAATATATTGGGCAACGTCTCTTATCTCTTCCGCAGATAAAACAGCAGGGAATCTTGGGGAATGTATCTTGTTGCCGATTGTCTGAGCCGATGAAATCAATTTCACGGCATCATCCACACTTAAGGTAGAAATTGACAGATCTTTTGCGCCAGCATGCATCTTTTTCCCATCAACACCATGACACAGAATACATTCAGCATGGTAAATTTTTTCACCAGGAGAACTGACTTTAGCAGCTGATTTCTGCGCAGTGTCATTTGCAACAACTTTAGTTTCGGTTGGTTTAATTTCTGCCACCGGCTGATTTTCATGAGAACAAGAAAATAAAAATGTAACACCAAACAAAAAAGAAAATGGAATAAATATTTTCATAAGTAATAAGTCATATTTTATGACAACAATGTGAATACAAAACAAAATTAACTAAATTCTTTGGTTTAATCCCCCCTTTTGAATAGAATTATTGGTTAAGAATACTAAAGAAATGTTCTAAAGTTATTTGGATGTCAATTTTGTTACTTGCTCAATTATTAGTAATTTTAAATGCTATAAAAAAATTAGCACAACAAAATGAAGTTTACAGCCAAACAAATTGCGGACTTATTGGGTGGAACAATAGAAGGAAATGGAGAAGTTTCTGTTTCAAATCTTACAAAGATCGAAGAAGGTAAATTTGGAAGTCTTTCCTTTTTGTCAAATTCCCTTTATACTCCTTTCATATATGAAACAGATGCTTCAGCAGTTATTGTTAACAATTCTTTAATTCTGGATAAACCTGTAAAATCAACACTCACACTTATCCGCGTTGATGACCCTTACACCAGTTTTGCAAAATTATTGGAAGTCTATCATCAATTCAAACATAACAAAAAAGGTATTGAACAACCATCCTTTATTTCAGCAAGTGCAAAACTTGGAAGCGACTGCTACATCGGAGCTTTTGCGTATATTGGAGAGAATGTTACGATTGGAAATAATGTTAAAATATATCCACATTGTTATATTGGCGACAATGTTACAATAGGAAATGACAGCACCTTTTTTTCTGGTGTAAAAATTTATCATGATTGTATTTTAGGAAATGATTGCACCATCCATGCGAGCACTGTCGTTGGAAGTGACGGTTTTGGTTTTGCTCCTAACGCAGATAAAAATTATAAAAAAATTCCTCAGATAGGGAATGTAATTATTGAAGACCATGTAGAAATTGGCTCAAACACATCTATTGACAGAGCAACAATGGGATCAACAATTATTAGAAAGGGCACCAAATTGGATAATTTAGTTCAGATTGCTCACAATGTAGAATTAGGTGAAAATTGTATTTTGGCAGGTGGTGCATTTGTGGCTGGGTCAACAAAACTTGGCAACAATGTAATGATGGGGGGGCAATCCGGAGTAATCGGACATATAAAAATTGCTAACGGCGTTAAAATCGCTGGTCAATCGGGAGTTGGCAACAGCATTGAAACAGAAGATTTGGTCGTACAAGGGTCACCGGCTTTCGCGATTGGTGACTACCAAAGAAGCTATGTCCTTTTTAGAAGTTTCCAAAAACTAAATGATAGGATCCGGACTCTTGAAAAAGAAATAAAAAAGTTAAATTCCCCTCAATAGCCAGCATACATCTGTTATGACTCCGAACAAATTTATTGATGTAGATAAAGTACTGACTGAAAAAGCTCCCAGTATTAAAAAGTGGATGCCACGAATTGTTCTTAATTGGCTAAAAAGAAAATTGCACGAAGACGATATCAATGTCATCATGCATGAAATAAAAGATATCTATGGCGTTGAGTTCAACAATAAAGGATTAGAAAAATTAGGCGCTAAAATTGAATCCACAAATTCACATTTTATTCCTAAAGATGGAGGAATAATACTCGCGGCTAATCATCCTCTTGGCGGATTGGATGGAATGGCATTTGTAAAAACAATTGCTGAAGTAAGGCCAGACATTCATTTTGTTGTAAATGATGTTTTAAAGAACTTGAAAAATTATGGTGATGTTTTTATCGGTATCAATAAGATAAAAACCACTTCTGCAACTTCCCTGAGAACGATAGAAAGTGTTTTATTGACAGAGGAAGCAATAGGATTTTTTCCAGCAGGTTTAGTTTCCAGAAAACAAAAAGGAGTGATCATGGATCTAGATTGGAAAAAAAGTTTTGTCACACAGGCCATTGATCACAAAAGAATGATCGTTCCAGTATTCATCGAAGGAGAAAATTCCAAATTCTTTTACAACTTCGCAAGGTTCAGAAAAAGAATCGGGATAAAGGCAAACATAGAAATGCTTTTTCTACCGGATGAAATGTTCAAACAAAGAGACCGCACCATCAAAGTGCATTTCAGCAAGGCATTCGATCCGGCAATTTTAGATAATAGCAAATCGCACAAAGGCTGGGCCGATCATATCAAGAAATATATTTATTCGGCAGAATTCAAAAAAGGGATTCCCTTTGAAGAATATATGAAACTTAAATAGAGTAGAGATATTTCAATAATGAATTCAATTTCTAAAATTCACTGATACCTGTCAGCAACTCCTTGTTTTCACTAACCCACAACATTAAACTATTATTACGGGGAGGTAATTGTAATTTTTGACAGATTTTGGAACGGTAATTTTCTACTGTTTTTTCGGAAAGGAATAAAAGTTCGGCTACTTCTTTTGTAGATTTATTCTGACTCACCAACTTTAATGTTTTTAACTCTGCCTGACTTAAGTTCTTTAACAAAAAATTCAATTCTGCTTTCTTTTTATCTTCTTCTACAAAATCTGAATAATAGGATTGTAATTCAGGACCAATGTATTTTTCGTTCTTCGAAACCTTTTCGATGCAATCAACGATCTCATTGGCAGCAAAATCCTTCAGCATATAACTGAATGCCCCTGAATCCATCGCCTTCTTCACCATTTCTCTATCGCGATACATTGTTAAAATAACAATTCTGGTTGGCAACTTTTCTTTTGTAACAATTGTAGAAACTTCCAAGCCGTTTAATTCCGGCATATTAATATCAAGAATAGAAATAGAAGGTTTTTCTTTTTTGATAGCCTCTAAAGCCTCCTTACCATTTTTACATTCGATGATTTGAATATCAGAAAATGAACTTTCGAGAATATCTCGCAGCCCTTTTCTAAAAATCGGATGATCATCAGCTATCAAAAGTTTCATGTAGTTTGCTTTTTAGCTAATTTAAATTTAAGAATTAATTTGAATCCTTTCTCAACTTTATCGTCAAAATTCAAGGTTCCCTGAATTATTTTTGCCCTTTCCTGCATAGAAAGTAAACCTAAACCTAAATGCAGTTTCTTCACTTTCAATCCGATTCCATTATCTTGATATATCATTACAAATTCACCTGCTTTTTCCAAAATGGATATTTTGAGACCTGTGGCACCAGAATGCTTGATAGTATTGTTCGTACACTCCTGGATAATCCTAAAAAGATGAGTTTGCACAGGAATTGGAAATTGCTCTAAGACATCAGCAATTTCAAAACTACACTCCAACTTCGTTGCAGATTGAATACTTTCAAGCAAAGCAGCTACCGATCTTGACAAGCCAATTTTTTCCAAATGTGTCGGATATAAATTTCGCGAAATTTCTCTCGTTTGTTCGATAACTCGGCCTAATTCATTTTCCAAAATATCAGAAGGTTCTTTTGAATTCTGCTTCTCTTTAATAATTTTAGCTTTAATAACAGAAAGTGATTGTCCGATATCATCATGCAGATCTCTTGAAATACGTAAACGTTCCTCCTCAATATTTTGGATCAATTGCTGACTAAATTGCTGTTGTTTTTCTTTTATCTTTTTCGAATACCGCAAAGAGGATAAACTAATTATCAGGATAATAAAAATAATTGCTGTGCCAATGCTGATCCATTTCAAATAGCGCTCCTCCTGATTACTTTTTTCAAGTAAAATAGTTGTAGTACGCTCTTTTTCCAACTCGATCTCTTTCTTCTGAATTCTCTGATTTTGTTGTAGCTCCGCAACGACTTTGTTGTTAATTTGTCCGGAAAGACTATCCTTTATTTTTGCGAAACTTAAATAATTCCCCAAAGCTTCTTTGTAATTTTTTTTGTCACTATCTATTCTGTATTCCATCAGATAATATGACGATAGCGCTTCTAAATTTCCTGTTTCTTTTGTTAGTAATTTAATTTTCTGAAGTAATTTTTCGGCTTCATCAATTTTTTTTATGGAAATGAAAACATTTACTTTATTCAAATAGGCTGTCGTAAGTTCCGTTTTGAAATCATGCAATTGAAGAACAACGATTGCTGAATCAATATATGCCAAAGCCTTTTCATTTTTCCCTGTATTCGAAAATGCAGAAGCCAGATTAATATAATTGCTAGCCAATTCCTGAGGAAGATTATTTTGCCGAGAATACTGAATCACCTTTTCAAATAGTTCATATGCTTTTTCAGGTTTATTATCGGAAACATAAGCCAAACATATATTCATTTGGATATGACCAACTAGGCGCTTACTGTTTTCCTTTTCGGCAATTTTTAAGCCTTTTTCAAAATCATCAAGTGCTTCTTTTATTTGCCCGAGCCCTAATTTTATTAATCCAAGATTATTTCTAAAAACTCCTGAATAATAATTAAGATTATGGATCTCTGAAATAGTAAGCCCTTCCAGATATAATTTTGTTGCTGACTTTTCATCGTTATTTTCTTCTTTCAATATCCCTTTTAGATTTAATAACTCAGCAACATTTTCGAAATCTTCACTTTGTTTTGAAATGATTAATAATTCATCCAACTCTTTTTCGGCTTGTTCTTGATTCCCATTTTCATATTCTAAAAAAGCCAATCTAATTCGAGCAAGTGTTTCGATATGAGGATTCTCCCATTTTTTTGCTTCCGACTGCGCCAATTCAAAATACAGCTTTGCTTTATTAAGATTTCGTACATAGAAGAAATAGTTTCCATAATACAAGTGCACCTCGGCAACAGCAGCTTTTGTTGAAGACAACATGGCTTTAGAAATTGTTTCCTCTCCAATATTAAAAAGTTTGGTGGAATCGTAATAAGATGCATCTTTTACCTGTGCGATATATTGATCTATATTATTGCCATATCGCGAATAGCAAGGCAAAGCAAAAATAAAGAAAAGCAAATTGGCAAATAACCTTTTTTTCATTCTTTAGAAAATAGCTTTTGGGGAATTATAATTCTTAAATATAATAATTAAAAAGGAAACGGCTTAAGTAAGCCAATTTTTATAAATTTTTATCTATAAATACTTTAAAATTAGACTTTTATTAGGGGGCAGCCCCCTTGTTTTACTTCACCTTATAAATGAAATTTGTATCAGATAAAAACTATTCTCTCATGAAACAATTTTTAAAAAAAATATCACTACCAATAATTGGTTTACTATTTTCTTTTTCAGCAAGTGCTCAAACATACACCTGGACAGGATACCCAGCAAATGCAACTACTTGGAATCCTTCTGCCAATTTTCACGTTACTACCTCTACAGCAGGTGGAGGCTCTTTTGACAGACGAGAAAGCGGAACAGCTGCTCTTTCTCCTATTTCAGGGACTGGTGGAAGTACGGCGCAAAATTGCACTACTTATACAGGCTTAAGGCTGGAGATGAGTGGTGCAGGGAACTCTTTAGGTACAGCAGTTTGGAATAATAGTACAACTGTTACTATTACCTTTCCAACTTTTCTTTGTGCTCCTGTAACTTTTAATATTTACGATATAACAGAAACATTTTACAACGATGGAACAAATAATTATGTTTACTATCAGGATAAAATTTCCATCTCCGCAACAGATAATTTAAGTGCGGCAGTAATTCCAAGTGCTACTACCCTTGGGCCAATTGACAACACAATAGTAGGAAGTTCAAGAGTATTGGTGGCAAATGGACTAAATGGAGCTTGTAAAAATCAAGCAATTTCTGTTGGTGTTGCAGGACAACAAATACAATCCATCACTATTGTTTATTCAAATCAGGATTTACCTACTCATTGCCCTACTCCAGTTGGTTCTCCTCCACGTTATGGAATTTCACAATACGAATATGTTTTTATTTCTCCTATTACCGGAACGGCTCCTCCTACAGCATCTATCTCATCTTCTGTAATACCTTGTGGTTCAACAACAGCAATATTAACAGCAACAACTTCTGCAGGCTCTCCAACATACTCTTGGACAGGGCCGGGAACAATTGTTTCTCCAGCGGCTGCAAGTACATCCGTAACGGGAGCAGGAACTTATACAGTAACGATCAATCCGGGGGGGTGCAGTTCAACTGCAACTTTTACAGTTGCGGCCAGTGGAACACCGCCCAATGTTACAGCAACTGCGGCACAAACTGTCACCTGTAGTTCACCAACGATTTCAGCCTCCTCCTCCAGTTCGCCCGTTACATATAGTTGGGCCGGAGGTGTGGCTTCCGGAGGTTCAACGTCCACGCCAACAATAACTTCCTCAGGAACCTATACTGTTACGGTTACAAATACAAGTACCGGTTGCACAAATTCAGCAACAGTGTTAGCAACAATGAATAATACGCCACCTGTTGTCACCTCATCAAGCAATAATAATATTTCGTGTATTACACCAAATGCAACATTAACGGGAGTTAGTTCAGGTACGATGGTTTGGAATGGAGGAGCATTAGTGAACGCTGCTAATCCGGCAACGGTAACCGCTGCAGGAACCTATACGGTTACTTCGACAACAGCAGCGAACGGATGTACTGCGACTTCAACAGTGACTATAACAGGGAATACAACGCCTCCTGTAGTCACCTCTTCAAGTTCTGGTAACTTGACTTGTACTACTTTAAACTCGACACTGACAGGAGTTAGTGCCGGCACTATGGTTTGGAATGGAGGATCATTAGTGAATGCAGCTAATCCTGCATCAGTTTCTGCTATCGGAACCTATACAGTTACTTCTACAACTGCTGCTAATGGCTGTACTGCTACTTCAACGGTGACAATAACTTCAAACACTACTCCACCCGCTGTTACATCTGCAGGTACAGGAAATTTAACATGTACAACATTGAATTCTACATTAACTGGAACAAGCACAGGAACTATGGTTTGGAATGGCGGAGCATTAGTGAATGCTGCAAACCCTGCTTCTGTTTCTGCTGCAGGAACGTATACGGTTACTTCT
>JAPLDC010000320.1 GCA_026391935.1 Bacteroidota bacterium
AATTGGCTGGTATTGTAATGGTTTATTCGGGAACACGATTAAATTCTATAAAAGGTAATTTGATAGGAACTGACTATCAGGGAACTCAAATATTAAGTAATCATACGGGAATATATATAAAGAGCAATGCCAACAAGAATACCATTGGTGGCTCAACTGCAGGTGAACGGAATATCCTTTCGGGAAATATTGAGATGGGATTATGTATTGAAACATCTGATAGTAATGTAGTAAAAGGGAATTATATCGGTCCTGATATTACCGGTTTGAATGCAATGAAATTGTCAAATGATACACTCATCCAGGCAAACGGTTTATATTTTAATTCAAATGCAAAATACAATACTGCCGGTGGTTATGCTACAGGTGAAGGAAATGTGATCTCCGGTAACAGAGTGTATGGTCATGATTATTATGGTAACTCTTCCTATAATGCAACCATCTGAAATTATATCGGAGTAGATGCAACAGGAAATACTGCTATGCCTAATGCAACCGGTATCTGTATGGATGGCGGCTCGAATCACAATCCGATCATTAATAATGTGCTTTCCGGTAATCGTGCATACGGATTATTTATTGTGACAACCGGAACTAATTATAATGTTTTGACAGGAAATAAAATAGGGACCAATGCTGCCGGAACGGATACTGTTCCAAATCAGATCGGTGTTATATTGGGCGGAGGAACCAAGCATAATACCATTGGAGGAACAACCGTTGCAGATAGAAATATTATTTCAGGAAATAGATTTGATGGAATTGAAGTTGCAGATATGTATACTTCTTATAACGATATCAAAGGGAATTTTATTGGAACGGATATAACAGGAACTCTTGCATTGCCTAATTATATTGGTATAGGAATGGCAACGAAACCTAGTAAAAATAATATCGAAAATAATGTGATCAGTGGAAATAATTACTTAGGACTGATTATCTATGAAAATTGTGATAGTAACACCGTTTACAGTAATAAGATAGGAGTAGCTTCCGATGGAACAAGTCCGCTCAAAAATAAAAATTCCGGTATCGTTATCGCAAAAGCTTCCAGATATAATAAAATTGGCGCTTTGAATAAAGGAAATATTATTGCATATAATGATACGATTGGAATTGCTGTGATCGATACAGGAACAGTTTTTAATACTATTTCTTCCAACCAGATCTATAACAATGGAATTATGGGAATTGACCTTTATCCTTATGGTGTAAATAATAACGATATTCTTGATAGTGATACAGGATCAAATGAAAAAATGAATTATCCTGTGATACAATCTGTTCTTCTCGATTGGTATACAGGAATTACAACCATTACAGGAACCATGGATTGCGCTACTTATTCGGGTCCTGCCGGAATAAAAATAGAACTTTTCAGATCCAATGGTACAAATATTTTTAATCATGGCGATGCTATAGCTTATCTCGGAGATACGCTTGTTATGAGCAGTTCGGGCAATTGGAGTTTTAATTGTACAGGTTTGACTGCCAGCGATAAGGTTACTGCAACTGCAACCGATAGTAAAGGAAATACTTCTGAGTTTGCTTTAAACGCGAGTATTACAGTTGGCATCAATGAAAATGATTCGGGTAATGATTTTTATGTTTATCCAAATCCTGCCTCCGATAATTTGACTGTTTTATTAAACAATGCCTGTGAAAAACAAGTAAAAATTGAGCTTTATTCTGTAACAGGAAAATTAGTGAAAGTGCTTGAAGATAAAAAAATAGGTGTTGGAAAAATTGAGTTGAAATACGACATAGCTGCACTTATGATTGATCAAGGTTTGTATTTTATTTCTATCACAGAAGATGGAAGAACTACTCAGTCAGGTAAAGTAATTATTACGAAATAAAAAAATGCAAGTCATGAGATACAAAAATATTTTTTCTGCACTTATTTTTTCCTTATTAATTTATGATGCCAATGCAACTGTTTATACGGTAATTAACACGAACGACTCAGGTGCAGGTTCCTTGCGGGCAGCTATTTCTAATGTGAATATTTTTCCGGGAACACATACAATAGCATTTAATATTCCTCTTTCTGATCCTAATTATATTGCTTCACAGGGCGTTTGGAAAATTACGCCAACCAGCACATTGCCAATAATTACCCGCAACAATGTGACGATTGATGGAACGACTCAAACGACCAATCAGGGAAATACAAATCCTTCCGGCCCTGAAATTTTAATTGATGGCAATCATTTGTTTGGTTCTGATTTTGCATTTCATTTATATAATGTTTCAGGTGCTACAATAAAAAGCTTTATCATCGGCAGATTCACCGTTGGTATTGAAATTTCGGGAACAAGTCACAACAACACAATTGTTGGAAATTATGTTGGTTGTAATTTTAATGCTACCGACACATTGAGTAATACACACGGAATAGAATTGTTAAGCGGCCCTTATCAAAACATAATAGGAGGAGCTACAGTAAGTGAACGGAATGTTTTTTCAGGAAACGACCATGTGGGAATTCGTTTGGTGAACGCAAATAGTAATATCATAAAAGGAAATTATGTTGGACTTAATCGTACCGGTAATGCAGCGGTAAGAAATTATGATGGGATAAGTATTGAAGGAACTTCAAAATATAATTTGATAGGCGGTTATACTGCAGCAGAAAGAAATTATGTTTCCGGTAATGTTGCATATGGTATTCCCGTTTTTGGTACAGGATGTAATTATAATATTATTGTTGGGAATTTTGTAGGAACAGATATTACCGGGATCGATTCTATTCCGAATACATACGGTGTATTGTTTGATGATGGAGCAAGTTATAACAGGCTTGGTGGCAGCGTTGCAGGAGCAGGTAATTTATTGTCCGGTAATTCAGGATATGGTGTTTTTCTTTATAACCCCGGGACACAAAAAGATACCGTTATTGGAAACCTAATCGGAACGGATATTTCGGGCACACAGCCATTACCAAATTCAAACGGAATAGTGATTGATGGACCGTCTTTTAAACATTATGTGGATAGCAATGTTGTTTCAGGAAACAGGCAAAATGGCATCGATATTCATTTAGCCGGCACCGATAGCAATATTGTTGTTCACAATAAAATTGGAACCGACATTACCGGCACACAACCATTGGGTAACGCTTTAGATGGGATCCGTATCGGTGAAGGGCCTCATTATTCAATGATCGGTGGGGCGGGCAAGGGAAATGTTATTGCATATAATGGTGGAAATGGCATCACTGTTATGACTGCTGCTGAATTGTATAATACCTTTTCAGAAAATTCTATTTATAATAATGCAGGATTAGGGATAGATCTTTTTCCTGCAGGACCTACACCTAATGATGTCGGTGATGGTGACAGCGGACCAAATGATTTTATGAATTTTCCGGTGATACAATTTGTGAATCTTGATTATTTCAGCGGGATTTCAACTGTTACCGGAACCGTAGATAATACTGTATTTGGCGGTGCCAATGGAATTAAGATCGAGTTATTCAAAGCTGTTGTTGATGCATCCGGCTATGGACAAGGGAAAGATTATTTCGGAACTGCAATAGCAAATGCTGCAGGTAATTGGTCTTTTAGTTGTTCTTGTTTGACGGGTGCCGATTTCATCACTGCCACTGCTACCGACCTGTTGGGTAATACTTCAGAATTTTCGCTTAATACAAATATCACTGTAGATATAAATGATATTGCAAAAAACGATGGTATAAAATTGTATCCAAATCCGGCAAACGATAATTTAATTGTAGAATTTACGGATGCAAAATTTTTAAATACCGAATACATAATTGTGAATATGCTGGGAGAGGTTGTAAAAACGGGTATCATCGAAGAAATGAAAAATCGTATTCCTGTTGAAAATTTACCCGGAGGAATTTATTATTTGCAATTAAATAATAAGAATGATCGTAGTATTTTAAAAATTGTTAAACGGTAAAAATATTTTTTAAATCCTTTTGCTCACATAATTAAATCTCAAAAATAATAGAACAGCCGCA
>JAPLDC010000257.1 GCA_026391935.1 Bacteroidota bacterium
TCAAATAAACTTTGCATGATGAATGCACCAACACCTCCGCTTAATGCAACAATAGAGATAGAACCGGGTTTAGGAAATGTAAATGTAAAATCACAATATGCATTATAATCAGGATCACAATTGATGATACCTTGGCAATTCGGACCAAAGATCCTTACTCCATATTCTTTTGCTTTCGCCAGGAATTCTTTTTGCAAGGCCATTCCTTCTTCACCCATTTCACTGAATCCTGCAGAATTTATAATTACTGATTTAATACCTTTTTTTCCACAATCTTCGATTATTTGCGGAACAAATTTGCTGGGGATGATGACATGTGCAGCATCAATATCATATGGTACATCAAATATGGTGGGATACGCCTTTATTCCTCTGATCTCAGGTTCTTTCGGATTGATAGGATAGATAGGGCCTTTATAACCGAAATGAACTAAATTTTTTATAATCACATTCCCAATAGAAAGGTCTTTGGAAGAAGCGCCAATAATAGCAATTGATTTCGGCTTAAATAATGAATCTAACTCGTGTTTTGTTGTATTTTTTATTTTTTTTAATTCTGCTTCCATGATCAACATCTTTTTGTTGGAATTTTAAAAAACAAATTGTCTTTTTTTCAATTTTTGTCTTTCAAATTATTCATTAATTATTTTTATTATATATTTTCAATTTCTACAATAAGAAATGTTTTTACTTTCGAAAACTTTTCACCGATCTCACAATTTGCATCATTCAGACAACCACTCAAGCATTTTCCTAACTCTTTAACATCTCTTGGACAGAAACAACCATCCAATGGTGAAATTTCATAATTAGGATGCGTAAGTGAATTCATATTTGGGAATAATATAGCCACGGGGAATTTACCGTCTGCTCCTATAACTATTGAAGAAGAAACATAATGACATTTCCCTTCGATCACCATCTTCATATCAGAAGCAACCAAATTTTCAGTAGTTGAAACTTGAGAATTATTATTTTTATACTTCAGTATTTTAATTTTCGAAGAAGAAATTTCAATAATGGCATTTGTAGAATACCATCCGTCAATTGAAAACGTGTTCTTATATGCTGATTCGTTCTTATAGTAGTCGAAGATTTCTTTTGTTACTTTCACTTGTAGTTCGCCATCGACAGCCAAACGGCCTTGCACATTCTGTATAACACCACCTAATTTATTTTCCGACTCTGGATACTGCATTATAAATTATTTTACAATTAATAATTTCTTTTTCAATAGATTTTAAATAAACTGAAACACATCCAACCAAAATAATTTTCGCTTTAAATATTATGCGTATCTATTATCATTTACCTATTAAAAAAAAGAAAACAAATATCATCATGAATATTTGTTTTCTTTAGCTTGTATTAGTTAGAATGAACCAACTCTTTTTCTTTCAATTTATAATGACGGAATCCTCCCCACAATGCTGCTCCGATAGCTCCGGAATAAATAGCATCAGGATGCGAAATAAATTCGAATACTTTTTTCTTATTGTCAAGAGCTAATTCTTCAACAGCTTGAATCATTCCTTCGTTCATTCCCATTCCACCGACTAAAACGATAGGAGTTTCCGTATTAAGTGAACCTAATAATTTTATGACACGCTGTGCAATCGACAAATTAATTCCTTTTACAATGTTAGGAGTAGAAAGCCCTTTTGACACTAGATTAATTACATCTGTCTCAGCCAATACAGCACAAATACCTGACGGAACTTCAGGATTATCAGCCTTCAAAGACATTGCACCAACTTCTTCAATAGCCAACCCTAAATAACGGGAAATGTTTTCTATGAACTGTCCTGAACCAGAAGCACACTGACCAGTCATTTTATAATCCATGACCTTTCCTCTAGGATCGATCTTAATAGCACGAACATATAATCCACCCATGTCTACAACAGTTTTTGCAGTTGGAGCAAAAAAGACACCTCCTCTTGCATGAGAGGTCATACTATAAAAGTGACCCGTTTTCTTTTCAACCATTTCACCTTCACCAGTTGAAGCTATGTATGCTATGTACTTTTCGTATTTCAATTTGTTACGTTCCAGGATCACATAAACAGCGTCCACTACAACATCTTTCGGGTTACGCTTTCTGATCTTTTCAGTTTGTTTGTCGACTAATTTATGATTTCCTGTCTTGTGATCGTAAACCATTAATACTGCTTTTACGTAGCTTCCGCCAACGTCAACTCCCATTGTATAAATTGATTTTTCCATTTGTAGTTTATTTAAACATTTTTAAATTCTTTATATTTAATTAGTCAACAGCATGTTCTTTGGTATTAAGAAAACATATTGATCTGAAATAATTAATCTGCTAATTGTGATGTTTTTGTTTTTGGCAAATCAGCGCTAATATTTCTTCTTGCAAACATGGCGCCGCCTAAAGCTCCCATAAATATCGAATCTGTATGAATATTCATTGTTACTTCACCATAAGAATCTTTTACCATTTGTTTTACGTATTTCAAAACAGCCTGATTACGAGCAACACCACCTGTAAAAGTAAACTCATTTCTTACTCCTCCAGAACGCGCGATAAGAGACATAGCACGTTGTACAATTGCTTTATGCAATCCTGCAAGAATATTTGGACGCTCCTCGCCATTGTGCAAAAGTTCTTTTACTTCTGCTCCAGCAAATACGGTGCATGTTGAACAAATCGTGGTTTCTTTAGTGGCACTATTCGCTTCAGGTCCTAGCTCATTCAATGACAAACCAAACTCATCCGCAATGTATCCCAAATATCTACCACAACCTGCAGCACATCTGTCATTCATGTGAAAGCTGGTTACTAAACCGTGGCTATCCACCTGAATCGCTTTTGTATCTTGTCCACCAATATCCAATACAGTTCTTGTGTTCGGAAAAATTGCATGAGCACCATAAGCATGACAAAGGATCTCTGACTTGATACAATCTTCAGGGAAAGGCAGCAATGCTCTTCCATAACCGGTACCAACCATTTTCGCAATATGAATTTCTTGTCCGGCAATTGTTTCAATGTGTTCTCTTAATGAAAACTCAACATTTTTGTAATTATCTTTTACTGCATTTAATTCTGCATAATACCAATCCTCTTTGCTTCCATCTTCTTGTTCATCCGCCAGTCCTTTGTATTTTTCTTCCAAAACTGTCATTGATTCCAAAACAAGTTCTTTGAAATTAAAAAGCACCATTTCATTTTCCACTGGAGTGATGCTTTTATCGAATGCAAGCATAAATGGTTCGTAAAACTCTCTGCCAATTTTCCCAACTTCAAGATTATATTTCTCACTAACAATGTCGCGGAAGAATTGATTCTTTGAACCCAAGTCACCATAAATAAATTCACTTCTGATCTGAGGACGAATAACTTCAAGGATCTCGTCTAATTTTTTAGCAACATCATCTTTATTACTGTATGTAAATTCAGAAACGGTTTTCTTTAACATCGTTTCCAGACTTTCCATTCTGCGTTTAAATTGCTGATATTGAAAAACAGTACGTATGTCTGCCATATATTTTTTAAACTCCGGTTTGGCTTCCATGTCTTGCTTGATCTTATTAGACAACAGCGTAAACCGTGCATCATAAATTGCTTCTTCTCTTGCAATATCTGCAGCTACTTTATAATTAGCTCTGGTATTGGTAATTCCTCTTCCAACAATAACATCCTGATCATTAATGATAACAGCTTTTGATGTTGTGGAGCCTAAGTCAATTCCTAAATAGTATTTATTCATGATTAATGGATTTTAATATTCAAAATTATTTTTCTAATATTTTTTAAACTTTTTCTTCTTCTTTGATCATTTTCCGTTGTTCCAACATTTGAAAATAAGATTCCAATCTGTTTTTTATATTAGAATACGAAAAATAACGAGGGTCAACAAGATCGGATTCAATAAATCCAACAGGTACCTCTAATCTATCTTCAATCTCGCGCATCATTCCCAATTGACCAGCTGAAAATGAGTTACAACTCTTGATAGAATTTGTAACATACCCGTCTGCTGAATAATCAGTAATACATTTTGATAATAGATCGATACGTTGAGGAATATTTAAATTGGTATAACAATTCATGCAATATTCAGCAAGAGCTTCCAATGGTCTTTCAGGATCATGTCTCCAGCCAAGATCATATACACCCCCCACTTTCGTGTAGGAAGACGCAACAATTACTGCTCCCATATCATAGAAAATTTTCCAAAATTCGCGGAAGCTTGTCCAGTTAGGAGGACCTTCAACTACCAAGCGATATTTCTCTTCTTTCATTTCTCCTTCTGGAGTGATAGGCCCTAATCCTAAACGAATTCGCTCAAGGATCTCACTGTATAATTCTTTGTAGTAATCTACAGCCTTTTGAGTACCTCTGAATCCAATATTGATTGGACCAATATAATACACACCTGCAAAATAAGCATCGATAGGAGATGGTTTATTTTTAGTCGTATCGAATATTTTTGCGATCAGATCTTCTGCTTGTCTTGATAATTCCAGATGCCGCTTTAATTTCGCTTCGTCATATTTTATTCCGGTAACCGCTTCCATTTGGGGAATTACTTCCTCTTTAAATTGTTTCACCATGTACTCGGTCATTTCAGGAGTCATCACAGCATTTTCTTTGACCAGTCGGTCCGATGTTTCCTTTCATCATCATACCTACATCACATTTCACCTAGGTACAAACATCTTCTGAGTGTGCATTTTTTTCTGCTTCTTTAATGTAACCAGCAGATTTTTTCCGCATCGCACTTTGCAATGCGTTAATTTCCGGATATACTGGTAACATATCAAATGTTCTGATTAATTCTGAAAGATTTCCGGGAACGAATGTGTAACAAACTTTTTTACCAGTTTCTTTTGCATTCGCTAAATCATTAAAAAGCCCTTCAATCATTTCTTTTTGAAGAATCATGCTTTTTTCTTTTTGCGCTTCTTGTGACATATCTTTAGTTTATTTTTGTTAAAGAATAATTATTATTTAATAGCAACAACCGGTTCATCTTCCCATAATTTGATTGAATCGGAAAACGCACCTACTTGTTCTTTGATCACTTTATACTGATTGATATTTTCGCTGTATTGGAAAGCGATGTAACGAATTCCTAATTTATCAAATGCATTTTGGAATATTGGGGCATCTAATAAACTTGGGTCACAGAAACTCGCAGAAGCAAATATTACTCCGTCAGCACCACGATTCTTAACGATCTTAGCCAATCGGTATTCTTTAGGATTATGAACATCATAAATTGAAGAAGAATACTGACTTTGAAAAATATAGGAATTTGAAATTGCTTCCAAAGGATTTTTGGTTTTAGCGTCAATGTCTCCAAGGATCATTCGTGAACCCAACATATAGTCATCATCCACAACATAACAACCAGCTTCTTCAATGGCCTTGATCAAGCCCATTGCAGGTTGCTCACAAAAAGCACCTGAAATAACAACTTTAACTTTATCCTGAGGAACACCGATATTTTGTTTGATATGACTACAAACTTGTTCCAGAATAGCGTTATGCTCTTCAACCGGGATCACAGTACCAGCTCTTACAATGTAATAAACATCTTCAATACTTAATCTCCATGGAAACTCCTGGCGGATATCATAGATGAATTCAATCATCTGACGGTTCTTATTGTAAAGATCGATCGAGTGATTCAATTGCTCTGTTGTAATATCGAGTCCATTAATCTCTTTGATATATTTCAAAACGTGCTGCATCTCTTGTTGGTAAAATACACCACCGATCTGAGGCAAAAAGTTTTGAGGAATATCCATGTATTTAACAAACTTTCCGATGTTTAGTTGTTTGAACATCCCGGAAAGATTACGGATAACATCACAAATTGAAGGGAAAATAAATCCATCAAAATGATCCATATGCTTATCTAAAGCAAGTTCCATTATACTTCTAGGAATATGACAGATATAAGACTGATAATAAGCGTCTCCCTTGATAATCTGCTTACGATCTCCGCCGCCAAAGATACCAACAGGCAAACCACCGGCAGCATGAATAATTTCACGAGGAAAATAGATTGGCATATAGCCAACTATTACTCTACCCTTTTTTTCATCTTTCCAATTTTTAGCACGTGTAAAATTTAAATCGAAGGAAAGATGTTTGCACTCTTGTATTATTTCGTTTAATGGCTTCATTTTTTGAAGATATTTTATTATTAATTAATTAAATTATTGACATTTTGTACAAATTCTACTATCACAAAGTTATTTTTGTAACACTACTCAAACTATGATTATTGTCATAATTTAGAAGAATTATAAACCCTGAAAAATATTGTAAATGCCTTGTAAACAAGGATTATTGCGGGAAGGCCAATGGAAATGAGAATTTTAACTAAAAAAGGAGCTTAGCTATCTGATTTATCAAAAAATATCGGGTAAAATCTAAAATTTACAAATCTGAACAATTCATAAATCAGGAAAGCTAAATGATGGGAGAGAAAATATTTTAAAGAAATAATATTGCTCTCCTTAAAATAATTTGAAAATTAGTTTTCCTTTAGGAAAGATATTATTTTCCTATTTATTTCGGAAACACCAATTGTTATTCTCAAAGATTTAGCTTGTCCGAAAACTTTCATATCACATATTACTATGCCTTCCTGAAAAAGTTTAGAATAGAATTTTTCTTTTTCCACATCATTATCAAACCATAAATAAATAAAGTTTGCATGAGAAAAAATCGCATTGTAGCCTAATTTAAGTAATTCGTCAAACAAATATTCTCTTTGTTGTGAATTTGATACTACAGATCTATTAATAAAATCAACATCGGATAAGGCGGCAATAGCTGTAGCAGGAGAAAGATAATTAACAGAAAAAGGAATTTGCTTTTCATTCATCATTGCTGCAATTTTTTCTTCCATGATACCATATCCTATTCGCAAACCAGCTAATCCGTATATTTTTGAAAAAGAACGAAGTACAACTAAGTTTGAATATTTCTTCTGAAGTTCAAAAGAATTAGGGAAGGATGCATCTGTAACGTATTCTGCATACGCTTCATCAATAACGACAATAATTTTTTCTGAAATTTTACTTAGAAACCATTCCAATTCAGAATGCGAAATTATTGTTCCTGTTGGATTATTAGGATTTGCAATAAATATTAATCGCGTATTATCATTGATAAAAGGCAATAAATTTTCAGGCACACAACGAAAATCAGAAAGTGGAGCAAAACGACATTTACGTTTATGAAATTCAGAGAACTGACCGTATGCAATAAAACTATTTTCAAAAGTCAATACCTCTTCACCTTCACCAACAAGCGTTTGAATTAATCCATCAATGATTCGTACAGATCCTGCTCCAACAATAATATTATCGGTCCTGACTCCAAATTTTTCAGAAAGCTTTTCTTTGAGCGTTATAGGGTTTACATCAGGATACAAATGAACATCCTTATACTTACTCAGGATCGCATCAAGTGCCAAAGACGAACAGCCATAGCAGTTTTCGTTAGCTGATAATTTTACAACTTTCATTTCCATTAGTGAAAAATGCTCTTACTAATATTAAACAAAACTTCTTTTCTATACCATGCAGTCGCACGAATATCTGTAATCGGAGATGCATAAGAAAGTACTTTTTTTGCAAATTCTTCTTTCTCTTTTTCAGAAATAGACTTATACTTTTTTCCAATCAAATACTTACAAGCAGAATCAGCAAATCTCACTGTTGGTGCAGAAGCACCTATTGCAATACCTGCCTTTATTATCTCTCCAAACTTATTTACTTGAATATGATATGCCAAAGAAACTACAGAGCACTCCATTGAGCGTCTAGTTCCAACTTTAATAAAATTAGAAAAAACATCTTTCGTGTCTTTGCTTTTTGATGGAACGGAGATGCCATACAGAACTTCGTTTTTTTTGAGTGCTGTTTTTCTAACCCCAGTAAAAAAATCAGAGATAATGACATTCCTACTTTTTCCTGAAGTTGATAGAAGTTCACACGTTGCATCAAGAGCAACAAGTGCACATGCGATATCTCCTGAAGGTGAAGCTGTACATAAATTCCCTCCAACGGTTGCAACCTGCCGGATCTGTGTTGAAGCAAGATTAAAAGCTGATTCATGAAGAGCAGTATAATTATTTCGAATCTCTTCATTCATCAATATTTTATGAGCAGTGAACATTGCTCCAAAACGTAAGCCTTTGGCAGATTTTTTAAACCCTGAAAACTGAACATCTTTGATCTGTGAAAGATTGATAACAGTTAGATTAGCATGAGGCTTTTTTTTGAGTTCCATCAAAAGATCAGTGCAGCCAGCGCCAAAACGGAAATTTTTTTCTTTGCGAATTACATCCAATAGTTCGGATCTTGTTCTTGGACTTATGATAGTAAATTCCATGTAATAAAAAGGTTTATTAAAAAATACTTAAATATCTTTCAGCTCTGTCGGATAATATAGTAACTACTATACCCTCCGGATTATTTTTCTCTATCCATCTTTCGGCAGCAAGAACATTAGCACCGGAACTGAATCCAACAAAAATGCCTTTTTCTTTTACCAATCTTCTCGCTCTTTCCTTTGCTTCTTCAGTAGTAATCAAAATAATATCATCCAATGCTTTCAAATCGACAAGGAATTTCCCTCCATCGCCTATACCCTGAATTCCATGTACACCATGTTCTCCACCACTCATAACAGGTGACTCAGCAGGTTCGCAAGCGATCACTTTCAAATTTGGGTTCGCTTTAATTATTGCTTTTCTTATACCCATCATTGTTCCACCTGTACCCGTCCCAAGAACTATCGCTGAAATTTCTGAAATATTTTTTGTCTGATTAAGAATTTCAACTCCAGTAGTTTTTTCATGACACTCAATATTCAATGGATAAAGAAATTGGTTCGTATTAAACCAGCCATTTTTTGCAGCCAATTCATTTCTCAATTCTATTGCACGATCAAAATCACCATCATCTACCTCAATAATTTCTGCTCCGAATAACCGCATCATTTGTTTTCGTTCTTCACTCATATTTCGAGGCATTACAATTTTCACTTTATAGCCTCTCTCTGCACCAATAAAAGAAAAAGCAATTCCTGTATTTCCACTTGTCGCTTCAATTATCGTGTCACCCTTTTTTATCAGATTATTTTTTTCCGCATTATTAATAATGTAGGTTGCTATTCGATCTTTAATACTGCCGCTTGGATTAAAAACTTCAAATTTTGCATACAACTTATCGTTTATTTTTAATAACGGTGTATTGCCAACAGTATCTGATGGTCTCATAGAGAAATAAGATTATGATGATTATTATTTATTTTACTTAAAGATATTGCTTTTAAAACCCTTTCAGGAGTAAGAGGTAATTCAACAAACTCCACTCCTAGTGCATTACAAACAGCATTTGCAATTGCAGCAGCAGTCGGAATCAAAGGTGCTTCACCAACTCCTTTTGCTCCATAAGGACCTTCCTTATCATTCGTTTCAATTGGAAAAAAATGAATGTCTGGAATATCAGAGGCTGTTAGCATTTTGTAATTGTGAAAATTAGGATTCAAGATCTTTCCTTCGTGCATCAATAATTCTTCCGTCAATGCATAACCAACACCTTGTAATAATCCTCCTTCAATTTGACCACCAAGCAATAATGGGTTTAACACCTTACCAACATCTTGTGCAACATAAATATCTAACACTTTTACATTCCCGGTGTAGGTATCAACCTCCACTTCAATCGCCTGTGAGGCAAATGCATAGGAGCCGGAAACATTTCCTTTAAAATTTTTATCTTGAAATTTACTTGATGGCTCATAAAAAAAAGATGCGATTGCAAGTTCATTCGGCTCAGAAAAATGCATTTCACGAACCACTTTATCCAGTGCGATACTATCTTTTGACTTTACTGAAACGATTTGTCCGTTCTCATAATCGAACTCTGAATGACTACTATTCATTAATTCAGATGCTTTTTTACTGAGCTTTTCTTTTAATATTTTGATCGCACCCAACAAAGAATTACCAGCAACAAAACTTGTTCTTGAAGCATGAACACCCACATCCCAAGGCTTTACGTCCGTATCGGTATTAATTACTTTTATTTTCTTCAGATCAATACCTAATTCTTCAGCGGCCATCATAGCCAAAACTGTTTCGGATCCTTGTCCAATTTCATTTGACCCGCTAATGATAGTACAATAGCCATAAGGGTCAATTTTTAAAGTTGTTCCGCAACCATCCGAACGATATATTTTTGCTCCTCCTCCAACATGCAACATAGAAGCCAAACCAATCCCCTTCTTGAATCTTGCATCTTGCTTAGCAATAACCTTTTTATTGTAATTACTTTTCTTAATAACAGTTTCTAAACATTCTTTATGACCACATGTATCAAAGTGCAAACCCTGACCTGTTACTTCGCCTTTTTCGTTCGCATTCAATAAACGGATTTCAGCTTTATCCATCCCAATTTTATCTGCTAGCAAATCAATTACTCTTTCCAAAGCAAAAGTTGCCTGTGGATTTCCATATCCTCGGAATGATCCTGCAAAAACATTATTTGTATATACTGCTGTTGCATTAAACTTACACGCTTTTAATTTATAAAGCGATGAAAACGACTGCATGATAACGAATGGTGTGGTTGCCCCCCAGGATGTGTATGCACCGTTATCCTTTAAGATATTTATTTCCCTAAAAGTAAAATTCCCTTTCTTATCCACACCAGCAGTCAGATCAATTACCATCGGCTGACGAATAGGAGAAGCAATAAACTCTTCTTCACGCGAAAAAAGAATCTGAACGGGTCTGCCAGTCTTCATTGAAAGCAAGGCACATATTGGCTCAAAAGGATGAATATCCAACTTGCTCCCAAAGCCTCCTCCAATTATCGGCTGGATAACACGAATATCGGAAGGACTCATTTTTAATGCATGCGCCATATCCCTTTGGTACAAGAAAGGCACCTGTGTTGAGCTATACATCAATAATTTTTTATCAACCTTATTAAAACTTGCGGTAACATTACTTGTCGCCATACATGCATGAGTCATGCGAGGCAATGTGAAACGTCTGGAAACAATGTGTGCACTATTCTTTTTTGCTTCTTCCAGATTTCCATGTTCATAATGAAAAGTTTCCGCAATATTTTTATTTTCAAATTTCCCACTTATGAACTTATTTATCTGTGGAGCACTATCTTTTAAAGCGTCATTCGCATCATAAATTCCTTTCCTAACCTTATATTTTACTTTAATCAATTCCAAAGCTTGTTTTGCAATCTCTTTTGTTTCGGCAGCAACAGCAGCAATTTCGTCACGTGTACAATTCGCTTCCCCTTTTTTCAAGATTGGATGATCACGTTTGTAACCAATATTATTTACATCCACATCATCCGCTGTAATGATACAAACTACACCAGGTAGCTTTTTTGCTTCCGAAAGATCAATTGATTGGATAATAGCAGAAGGATGTTCTGTGCGTAATATTGCTCCGTGCAGCATATTCGGCAATGTAATATCATGCCCATAAACGGCTTTACCTGTTACACGGATATTTGCATCCTGTTTAGGAACCGGTGTTCCAATAACCTTTAATTTCTTAGCCATTGTAATATGTTATCCTTGTTTAAATAATTCTTCAGCAGCATCAATGATTTTTGTATAACCTGTGCATCGGCAAAGATTCCCTTCCAAATATTTTTTAATTTCTTCTCTTGTTGGTAAATCTTGAATAATGTCACCAGGAACATGTTGTGCATTCTCATATTGATTCAACATTGCTTTTATAGACATTGCCATTCCTGAAGTACAAAAACCACATTGAACAGCACCTTTTTCAACAAGCGTTTCTTGAATTGGATGCAATGAACCATCTGTATTTATTAATCCTTCAATAGTTGTAATCTTTTTTCCATTTGCATTAATCGCAAGAAACAGACAGGAATTTACAGGTGCACCATCAACAAGAACAGTGCATGCTCCGCATTCACCTTCATGACAACCAGGCTTTGTCCCTTTTAACTCAAACACATCACGAATCAAATCAAGTAAAATAGTGGATGCTTTAATTTGACAGCTTACTTTTTTCTCATTAAGAAAAAAAGAAATATCATGAAGGATTTCTTTGTTATATTTAATCTTTTTCATTATTTACAAAATATATTAAACTGGTTGTTTGTTCATTCCAAACTCTAATCCAAGTGAAAACGCTTTCAAAGTCTTGTCCTTAAAATGACCTATAACAGTAGCATTAACAGCTTCTTCAATCTTTTTTGCCGTAAGCGGAAAATCTTTCATCCGAGTGGCTCTGCCCAAAAGAAAAACATTATACAAAACAGAATCTATATTTTCGGGGAACTTTTCTATATAAACAACTTCTTTGCATTGTTCTTTTATGTAATCGACAAATTCATTAACATCAGGATATTCTGACATCTGAGCATTAACTGCATAGGGCTGTACACGATAATTTCCGAAAATAATACTGCTATTTTTATGGATATAATTGAGACATCTTTGTGTTTCCAGAGGCTCTAAACCAATAAGAATATCAATTCCTGCTTTCCCATAAAAACCCGAGCAATTTTTTCCTAATCCAATTCCGGAAGTAACTACTCCTCCCCGTTGCGAAAGTCCGTGAATTTCACTTACACTAACTGGAATATCAGAAAGCATTGCAGCCTCAACAATAATGTTGCTGAGGTATACAATTCCTTGTCCACCAACACCAGCTATCAAAATCTTTTTACATTTAGAACTCATCTATTTCCCATTAACCAATTTAAAGTATCCTCTTCATTTTTGAAAACTTGTGTAGGATAAAAATTATTCCTCAGCTTAATAATAAATTGTGAAATTAACCTATGAGATAAATTATTAACTACAAGCGCAACTGCTTTCCTGTGTTTAGCTATTTCTTTACCAGATAAATATTCTCTTGTTTCAGTTGACATATTTCCAAATTCCCCTGTAACTACCATAACAGACACTTTATTATCACCTACAATATCTTCGCATACTTTGATAGCAGCTCTTGCTTTTTCAATCACAAAATCAAGATCATTTATATATTTCATAACCAAAATGCCGTTTTCATTTATAAAAACATTCCCAATATCAGTAACAATGACTTCGTTAGGTTTTATTTTATATGGCCAAATTTTCAGCATATTAATTTTCCACAGTTTCTGTTTCCCATTTAATTGCATTGTTCGGACAAACATCAATACACAAACCGCATAAATTACAACGACTCATATCTATTTGAACTTTCCCATTTTCTTTTACCATTGCAGGACAACCGAAATTATCAATACAATGATTACATTTCTTGCAAGATTGATAGAGGTCAAACTTCTCAAGTTCAACATCCGTATCTTGATCAAGAGAATTTCTTTTTGGAAGTGTTTGAGTATTTAATCGTTCCAAAGCAATTTCTCCTTCATACTCAAATTTATAATTCTCTAATAATTTACGGACCCCAATTGCCGCTTTTTTTCCAGAGGCGATTGCTCCGATCACACTAATGTTATTTCCGGAGCTAACATCACCTGCAACAAAAACATTTCCATATCCTGTATAGCTATTTTCATTTTTCACTCTTGTGCTTTCATCCTTCTGAAGAGTTCCGATAATATCTTCTTCCGCAACTTGTCCGATAGCTGTGATCACATGATCACAATTAAAATTCGAAAGCTCCATTTTATTACTAAAGGAATGTAGAACTATATTAATTTGATCATTCTTTCCTGCTGAAACTTTTTCTACATAACTATCAAAAATGAATTTCACCCCTTCATCAGCAGCGTGCTTTACTTCCTCAACAAAAGCTGGCATAGTACTCTCTGTTTCTATACAAGAAACAACAACCTTAATTTCAGGATGCAATTTTTTTGCAGATCTAGCAGCATCAATAGCACTATTTCCACCACCGATGATCAGAATTATTGAATTTTCTTTTATATTATTTTTTCGCTGATTGAACATTTTAAGAAAAGACAATGCGTCACTCTTTTTTGATGAAGAAATATTTTTTTCAACAATGTCAAGAGTTTTAGATCTATTCATTCCTATTGCAAGAACAGTGGAATCAAATTCTTTTTCTAATTTTTCTAAAGTAAAATCATTTCCTAGCGATCTATTGAAATAAAATTTAACACCCATCTTTTCCAACTGCATTGCTTCGAAATCAAAACCCGATTTATCCATTCTGAAATACGGAATAGCGAAGGTGACCATCCCTCCGGCTTTACTTTCTTTTTCAAAAACACTAACATCATAACCAGCTTGTATCAGGTCATAAGCTGCACTTAAACCGGCAGGCCCTGCACCAATAATGACGACAGATTTATTTTGTTTCTTTGCCTCCTTCGCTCTTTTAATAGGAGCAGAAAAATCAAGAAACAATTCATCAAAAGAAGAGACGGCTTTTTTGATCAGCTTTATCGGAATAATGTTTTCCTCTTTTGAGAACAATTCGCATGGTCGATGACAAATATCCCCACAGGTACGAGCAAATAACATTTTATCCCTAACAATTTCTATAGCAGATTTGAAATCAGTTTCTAACACAGCGTTAAAAAAACCATGATTACAAATGTTTGCCGGACAAAGTTGTTCAGAACCGGCAATTGAAACTTCCGCAACCAATTTTGATTTCGCTCTTGATAAATTACTTTTTGGAGCATAACAGCGTGAGCATGAAAGAGAACTATCTTCGTGATTTTCGCATGTATTACAACGATTCGGATCCACAACAATTTTCATTCTTTTATCAATCTTATCTTTGAAATCAGGAAGAAAAATACAAGGAGCTCTAGAAACAAGAACTGACACTCCTTCATGTTCCATCGCATTATTAACCTTTTCATAACTTTCGTTAACATTAAAAGGATTAATTGTTTCAACCACTTCTATACCTAACCCTTTAAGTAAAGCAGGCAAGTCTATTTCATGATATTTTGAAGTCCGTGAAGCTCCAGGATGAGACTGATGACCCGTCATTCCAGTAGTTCTGTTATCAAATATGATAACCAAAATATTTGCACGTGTATAAACTGCATTCACAAGAGAGGCCAAGCCACTATGAAAGAAAGTTCCGTCTCCCAAAAGAGCAACAACCTTTTTACTTTTTTCAGATGAATGAAATGATTCA
>JAPLDC010000462.1 GCA_026391935.1 Bacteroidota bacterium
ATAAATACTAGCGGTGATGAAAAATCAGCTTTCATTCACTCCGATTTTCAAACCTTGTATTTTTCTTCTGATGGCCTCCCGGGAGTTGGTGGATTTGATATTTTTTTCTCTAAAAAGGGACCTGATGGAAAATGGGGTGAACCCAAAAATATTGGTATCCCCATCAATACAGCGCGTGACGACTTAGGTTTTTTTGTAAGTACAGATGGTCATTTGGGATACTTTGCTTCTAATGAACCTTCCCGTACAAATGGTAAGTCAGTTGGTAAGTATGATATATTTTCTTTTGAACTATACAAAGAGGCGAGGCCTGATGAAGTTGCTTTTTTTAAAGGAAAAATTGAAGATTTTGGACATGGTGAACCAACTGGGTTTAAAGTGGAAGTGAAAGATGTCGTGACAAATAAGATAACGGAAGGAATGGTTGATACTATTACAGGGAATTATGCTGTAGTTGTTAATACTAAAGTGAAAAATGATCTTATCATTTCAGTAAAAAAAGATAATTACGCATTCAATTCAAAATTGATAAAGAAAGATTCGCTTATAAATTCTAAACCTGTGAAATTGGATCTGGAAGTGGATTCAATTCAAGTTGGAAAAACGTATACTCTTAATAATATTTACTATAAAACAAATTCGGCTGATCTGGATCCTAGTTCTGCCGTAGTAATTGATGAGTTTGCTGATTTTTTGAAAGCTCATCCCACAATTAAAATAGAGGTTCGCGGACATACAGATAATGTTGGGGATGCAAAATCTAATTTGTCTCTTTCTACAGATCGCGCTTTTAGTGTGAGAGATCTTTTAATTTCAAAAGGTATTAATGAAAAACGCTTGATCAATTTTAAAGGGTATGGTGCCAGTATGCCAATTGCAAATAATACAACTGAAGCAGGAAGAGCAAAAAATAGGAGGACAGAGTTTGTAATAATTGAGAAGTAGCTATTTAATTGCTACATCAAAAAAAATAAAAAATTAAAAGATCCTTTTGGCTTTTTGCAGGAAGGATTTTTTATTCATTTGCATCAACATGTAAAATATGCATAATGCGATGAACAATAGGTGCGAAAAATACTGCAGCGATAGTCAAGAAGGCGACACCGCTGTAAAGGGCATATAGGGAATCAAAAATTTTCGCCCCCGCTGTTTGCATTTCTGCGACAGGTCCCATTCCTGTTAATATTAAACAAGCCATATGAAAACTGTTGAGCCAGGTTAATTGCGCAAAATGGTGGTACCCAAGTACACCAAGACCTACAGAAAATGTTATCAATAAGGCAGCAAAAAATGTATAACGTAATAGTCGAAGTAAAAATCTATTAAAGGGGACTACTTTTTGTTTATGATGTTCTAGTTTCATTTCTTATTCGTTTGAGATTTTTTTTAGTTTTTTGACCTCATTTATTTCTTTTTATTTTCTGATCTCATAGTAATATCCAGTGGGTAATTAAAAATTAAATAAAAAACATAAAAGAAAATTTTATTACTGTTTCACGATTTTATAATTTTTTGATTCCCCTTCTGCAACAATATTTAAAATATAGATTCCTTTTTCAAAA
>JAPLDC010000234.1 GCA_026391935.1 Bacteroidota bacterium
TTTAAAAAAAGTAATTAAATATTTATATTATGGATAACAACGAAGAAATTGCAATTGAAATATTAAAATATCTAGCATTCTATACTTTTCCTGAGTGGCAAAACTTAGCAATAATACAAGAAAGGGTTTTGCCTGAGAAAGAGCTAGATTACGGAACAATCAGACGAAATTTAGAATCACTAAAAGAACAAGGATTTATAGATGTTAAAGATATTAATGATGACAATACTCTTAGGGCACGAATAACTTTGAAGGGAAAGAATAAAATCATGAACAAATTAGAAGAAATAAAGTATAAAATATTAAAATACTTAAACGAGCACCACGTTAGACAAAACAGCAACCTAACAGAAGAAGCTATTCGTGATTATTTCTATGACATCAAAGGCACCACTTATTACAATACCGCTTTTGAAGAATTATCAAACAATAAATACATAGATAAAACTTCGTCAAGTACACAATGGCAAATACAACAATCAGGAATAGATTTATTAAACTCCATTAATTTAGAAAAAAATATTGAAGCAACAACAAATAATGCTGAAGCCTCAAAGAATCTATTAGACATAAGTAAAATTAATATGGTAGCAACTCTTGCTCTTACAATTGTACTTGCAACTATTTCAGGATTCCAATGCAATGAACAGAGCACTCAGAATGATTTGATAAGAATACAAAACAGCATACAGCACAGACAAATGCAGGAAGAAATAAAATCAAATAACAATTCAATGCCCATTAGAATTCACGACACCATTTTTATAGATTCTTCAAAACAATAAAATATTAAATTCGTTGACAGAGTGAAAATAGATTAATTTTAATGAGTCATTAACACAAAATATATTTGACAGATAAATGAGTGTATTAATTATTCCTTGTTACCTCAAAACACAGTGGGACATTAATTGTCTTGACAGGCTACTTAACAGTGTTGAACAACAAACGCAACGCTTTGAGAAGGTTTACCTAGTTGACGATGCAAGTCCATGGAAATATAAAGTTCAACACGACTTCGTTGAGTTTATACCATTAGAAAAAAATGGTGGCCCTGCAAGAGCAAGAAACATTGGAATAGAAAAAGCAATCAGCGCAGGTGCAGAGTATCTTTTGTTCACTGACAACGACTGCATTTTAGATAAGGACTGGAACAAAGAAATGACTTCGGTTCTTATGACAACTGTATTCGGAGCTGTTGGAGGAATGACTTATTCTTGGGGAAAGACACTCCTTGATTATTACCATGACATTAACGGAACGCTTGCTGGTAAGTGGTTACTCCCTGAGAAAAAAGAGTTGTGGTATATGCCATCGTTAAACTTCGGAATAAAATCTTTTGTTGTGGAGCAGTTCGGTTTTGATGAACGATTTCCTACCGCTGCCGGTGAAGATGTAGACTTGTGCTTGCGTATGCGGAGCAAATATAAAATTGGTTTTTGTCCTGAAGCTAAATTGTGGCACGACTACGGATACAAAAATTCAATTTCAGGTTTTAATAAGTTTACGAGGTTGTTTAAGAAATATAAAAGCTCAAGTGCAACAGTGTACGAAGGACACACCGTTTTAATGTGGGACGCATCGGAATCAATTTATAAAGGAAACATCAATGAGTCTCATATACAGTCTTAAAAAAAACAAACAAGGAGTTACTCACTTAATCAGTGATTACCTTGGAGAAATTCGACCATTCGCAAAGCGAGTGGAGAAAAAGCATTTAGTAATTCCGTTGGTATTGCTAAAGACTATTGAATGGAGTATTTATAGATGGTATAAAACTCCAATCAGGAGATTTTACGGTGTGAAGGGTAATGAATTAATTTATATGATTACCAACGCCTGTAATGACCGTTGCCCAAAATGTGGAATTTGGGAAAGACCGGAACCTCGTGACCAACATTTAATGATTACACATTTCATTAAATGCCTCAATAGACTTCATCACAATTTGTATCAAGTAACTTTAACAGGTGGCGAACCATTATTATTTAAAAAGGATGTAATGCTAATTGCTGAAGAAGCAAAGAAGCTGGATGTCCCAATGGTAATCGTTACGAATGCAAGATTTCTTGAAGAAGAATTCTTAAACAGATACAAAGCTCTTGGACACATACTTGTTAT
>JAPLDC010000062.1:0-7716 GCA_026391935.1 Bacteroidota bacterium
TTTTCTTTTGTGCAATTGCAATATTAATAAGTAGCTGCAATTTTTTTCGCCCTTTACCTCACACGCTTTTCAAGCGTGCTGTAAAAAATGAACCCTATGATGTTATCATCGTTCCGGGTTATCCTTTTGATGGGAAAGATTGGGCAACAGTTATGAAAGGAAGAGTTATTTGGGCAAATTTTTTGATTAAAAATGGCGTAGCAAAAAATGTTATTTTCTCCGGAGCGGCAGTTTACACTCCATATATTGAAGGAGAAATTATGGCATTGTATGCTGAAGCAATTGGGATTCCAAAAGGAAAAATATTTGTTGAATCAAAAGCGGAACATGGCACCGAAAATATATATTACTCCTATCAGATGGCAAAAAAAATGGGTTTTACCAAAATTGCATTTGCGTCTGATCCCATTCAATCGAATTATCTTATGGGCTTTTCTAAAAGAAGATTTAAATTGCCGATTGCTCATATTCCTTTTGTGATAGATACTTTAAAGAAAATTGATGATATCCATCCTGTGATTGATCCCAGCTCTGCAAAAGTGGAAAACTTCAAATCTATAATCGATACACAAACCAAGCGACATCGCAGAAGAGGTAGTATGGGGAAAAATATCAAGTTCGAAAAAGAATAATAAAAAGATCTGCATTCTTGTTTTAAAAACCGGCATCCTCTTAAAATACTTTTCCACATTGCGAGTATCCACAGAAATAAAAATACAATTGTGTGTATATTTGTTCTATGAGTCGCAACACATTTTTTGTTGATGTAATTTTACCGCTTTCCGTCCCAAATTTATACACTTATCGTGTTCCATTTGAATGGAACGATTTCATTGCAATTGGAAAAAGAGTGATCGTGCAATTCGGGAAAGGGAAATTATACTCTGCACTGGTAAGAGTCATTCATGAGAATCCTCCTAAACAATATTCTGCAAAATATATTGATTCAATATTAGATGATCTTCCTATCGTTAATCAAAAACAATTTGAGTTATGGGATTGGTTGAGCAGTTATTATATGTGCAATATCGGTGATGTGATGATTGCCGCTTTACCCGGTGGATTGCGCTTATCGAGTGAAACGAAGATACTGTTAGATCAAAATTATAAAGAACAAATTTCAACAATCGAACTTTCTGATAAGGAGTATTTGATCCTGGATGCCTTAGAGATCCGGCAAGTATTGACCTTGAATGACATCGCTGATATCATTGAACAAAAAATTGTTTATCCGATCATAAAATCTCTCATCGATAAAGGAATTGTTTTAATTCAAGAAGAATTAAAAGAAAAGTTTAAACCTAAGATCGAAAGTTATGTGCGTATCACAACTTTTGCAGATAATGAAGATAATCTGAAAACATTTTTTGATGCTTTGGAAAGAAAAGCTCCGAAGCAATTAGATGTTTTGATGGCATACATTACTCTTTCCAAGCGTTATTCAAAAGACCCCGTTGAAGTAAAAAAATCGGATATTTTGAAAATGGTGGACGGAGCGGAAGCGGCTATTAAATCGCTTGTTAAGAAAGATGTTTTTGAAATTTATGAACGTGAAGTGGGTCGGTTGGCAATTTTTGAAAGTGAAAATAAAATTTCTGATCTCAATGAAGAACAGCAAAGAATATTAGAATCAATAAATACTCAGTTCGGTCGTATTAAAAATGGTATTCCTGTTGCATTGGAAGGATCGTCATCTCCTGCCTGTTCCAAGGACGAAGCAGAACATACAACGATCAAAGATGTGGTTTTGCTTCATGGCGTAACCTCTTCCGGAAAAACAGAGATCTATGTAAAGCTTATTGAGCAGGCCATTGCAGAAGGAAAACAAGTGTTGTATCTACTTCCTGAAATTGCTTTGACCACACAAATAATTAATCGTTTGCGGAAATATTTTGGTGATTCAGTTGGTGTTTATCACAGTAAATTTAATGAGAACGAACGGGTGGAGGTATGGAACAATGTGTTAGGTTCAAAATATAAAGTTAAGGATTCTAATGAAGATGATGACAAGAATAAGTCAAACTTGAACTTTAAACTTTCAAACTTTAAGCTTATTATCGGAGCTCGATCTGCATTGTTTCTTCCTTTTAGTAACTTAGGATTAGTGATCGTTGATGAGGAACACGATACTTCTTATAAACAATATGATCCTTCGCCGCGTTACAATGCGCGTGATGCAGCAATTTATCTGGCACATATTCATAAAGCTAAAACACTTTTAGGTTCTGCTACACCAAGCCTTGAGAGTTACTATAATGCCCAGGAACATAAATATGGATTTGCAGAACTAACCAAACGTTTTGGCGGAGTGCAGATGCCGGAAATTTTGATCGCGGATGTGAAAGAGGCAATGCGGAAAAAACAAATGAAGTCACATTTTTCTCCCTTATTATTGGATACAGTAACACTTGCATTGGAGAAAAAAGAACAAGTGATCTTATTTCAAAATAGAAGAGGTTTTGCTCCTCAACTGGAATGTAACATGTGTGCCTGGATACCGCAATGTACCAATTGTGACGTAAGTTTAACCTATCACAAAGTGAGCAATCAATTGCGATGTCATTATTGCGGTTACTCTATAAAGCCACCGACAAAATGCGCTGCCTGCGGTGATACAGATCTGAAAATGAAAGGTTTTGGGACCGAAAAAATAGAAGAGGAGTTATCTATTTTTTATCCGAAAGCAAAGATTGCACGGATGGATCTTGACACTACCAGAAGTAAATTCGCTCACCAACATATCATTCAGGATTTTGAGGATGGTAATATTGATATTCTTGTTGGAACACAAATGGTGACAAAAGGACTTGATTTTGATAATGTAAGTATGGTTGGAATTTTGAATGCGGATAGCATGCTTAATTTTCCGGACTTCCGGTCTTTCGAACGCAGTTACCAATTAATGGCGCAAGTATCGGGTAGAGCAGGGCGTAAAAATAAAAGAGGGAAAGTGATCATTCAGTCTCAAAACCCCGAACATAGCATTATTCAGGAGGTGATAGCAAATGATTATTTGTCGATGTATACCAATCAATTGATGGATAGAAAAAATTTCAATTACCCTCCGTTTTTTAGATTAATAGAAATTACCGCTATTCATAAAGATATTGATATGGTGAACGCGTCATCGAAACATCTTGCAGATGCTTTAAAAAAGCATTTCGGAAAAAGAGTTTTAGGTCCTGAATTCCCTTTGGTGTCACGTGTCAGAAATTTATATCATAAAAATATTTTATTAAAAATTGAGCGAGACTCTTCTGTAGCGCAAGTGAAGAAAATTGTCGCCGAGCTTCTTGTGAAATTTAAAACCACCAGTGAATATAAATCTGTGAGAGTAAATATTGACGTTGATCCAATGTAATATTTAAAACAACGAAGCAATTCCGTATGAACGAAATTGCCTCGTGTCAACCCTGCCACCCCATCTTATTTTACTTTTATTGTAAGCGGACTTAAAGAAACCTCCAGGCCATCAGGACCAGTCGCTTTTATATTTTCAAAATAGACGCGACTATTTTTCCTTAATTGTCTATAGACCTTTTTTAATTCATCGTTAATATTGTTTCCTTTTACTGAGACCGTTCCGATCACCCCATTTGTTTCGTAGGACATGTCAAATGATTTTACAAAACAATTTGCCTGAAAACCAAAGTCAAGGTAATACGCCTGGATAATACTCTGTACATCAAATTCCGCTTTGCTCATTTTGCCTTCGATTATTATACTTCCTATTTTTGCCTCCGGTTTTGGGATCCTCTTGACTCTCAATACTTGTATACCCATATTTCTTTTTTCTCCGTTTTCTAAATCTGCGAAAACATTCACTTTTACTTCTCCATCAGCAATAGGTTTAACAATGTATTTACCGTTTCCTTTGTTGATTAGAATTGCATTTGTAGCAGTTACTGTTAATTTTTCATTTGGTATTCCCGGTACCGAAACCGAAATAGGATTATCCAAACCTCTGTAAACTAAATTCATGCTTTCTGCTGCTACTGTTAGCGCTGGTTTGGCTACGATATATTCCGATTTGAACGGAAACACAATTTCTTTACCATCAGGAGCAACTACTTTTACAGTTCCCGAATAATCTACAATTCCTTCCTTTGTGGTGTTAATATTGTATTTACCGAGGCCTCTTTCAACTCTAATTGTATTTGATGTGCCATTAAATGTTTTACTTGTTTCATTATAATCTCCAACATTTATTTCTGGATTTTTAGTTTTATTAAATGCTGCTAAAAAAATATCCGCTTTGTATTCTTCTCCAAGCATAACATAATTACTCTGAGGAATGACTTTTGCTGCAACTGTGTCGAATTTTAAATTCCCCACATCCACCAGTTTTAATAGATAATCAACAGTTGTTGCCTCAGCGTTTTTTACATCGTTTTTTATTTTTGATAATATGGTCAAGGTAGCCACCAATGGACGATTATAAAAATTGTAAACTTCCCAGTTTTCATTTTCAGAATTGTGTTTCGGGTCTTCGGTGTTTATCCCTACTTTAACTTTTGTTCTGTCCTGAGGTAAAATGTAATTTGTTAATTTACTTTTGAAATCATTTAGTTTGTTTTTCAATTCGCGTGATACACCTGCTGAACCGTCTTCTGAATTTCCAATTAAAATATTTGTTGGCGTATCGTAATTTTCTTTGTTTTCTATATTTGACATCTGGATAGTGTCGGCTTTACTTTGTTCTATACCATCAGATTTAGAAATTAATTTTTTTTGAAGTTTATCGATATAGTCGATCAAAGAAGCTGATTCTTTTTTTACATCTTGTGCCGATTTCCAATTTGGTGTTACTTTTATTGGATCCACACTTTTTGCAAGATCGAATAATGAATATAGTGCATCATTTCTATCTGTAAAATTAGAGTTGGTAGTTTCCAATCCCTTATTTACTACAATAAATGCATCCAAAATATCTTTCGAAACATTTAGAGCCAACAAGGCGGTAAGAACGAGGTACATCATACCGATCATCTTTTGTCGAGGGGTGTCTTTTGCTGAAGCCATGATTTTTGAGGTTTAAAAGTTTATACTAAACTTGATTTTGACCTCATAATGCAGGATAGAAAAAAAAGATACAGGGAAGGAATTATTTTTCTGAAAGTGTTGCTGTGTATTCTAGTATACCTTTGAAATAAGCTTCAGCAATTTGTTGAACACGTTTATTTTTTGTTTTATCTGATTCAGCATTTAATGCTTTACATTCATTGATGTTATCCTGGTACAAAGTTTCACCATAAACAATTGGTGAATGAATATATCTCGGTAATTGTAAGTTTCTGCAATACACTCCATTTGCAGCCATGACACAACCCTCTATTAAATATTTTGCATCCCGAATAGTAGCTGTCGGAACTTTTAGTTCATTCTCAAAACTTTTTACTACTGATGAGCTTAATGAAATTGATCTCTCTAGGTTGTCAGAAATCAATAGACGTAAAAATTCAAATCGTTTTTCTTTTGTTGAAAGATCATTTTTCATAAAAGCCCCGGCAACAAATGTCATGTTGAAATCTTTATTAGATGTTTTTTCCCATTTTAAATTTGTTTCGTCTACATTAAAGTGGATCACAACTGTGAGGTCAGGATGGAAATTATTTATTATTTCTGCGCGTTTTGCTAATTCGAGATCTTTGAAAACGACTCTGAAAATATCTCTGTCGTTCGCCTTTTTGCTTAGAAAATACTGTTTTTGAGAAGCTTTCAATTCACCAATTTTATAAAGACTGTCGACAGCATTTTTGAGGTCATCTGTGAGCATGCCTTCAGCAATTTCAATGGAATCTTTTATTCCATTTATTCTATCGCCCTTTATTTTAAGATATTTTTTTTCCAGATCTCCTGTCTCTAGATCATTTGCTATGTGTCCGGGATCGAGAGCGATCTTATATCCTATTAATTTTTTTTCAGGTGTAATTGTTTTAGGGGCGATGTAAATTTCGTCAGGAAATCCATTTAACTGGCCTGCATTATATTTTGCTAACATGGAAGTTGTCGAATTGAATTTCAGTAAATTGTTGAAGTTCTCAATTTGTTCCCATCGTATGAAGAATTCTATTTTATTTGAAAGTTTATCTTTTGGTGATGCATACATTTTTATTCCATCTGCATCATTGGAATAAAATCCCGACAATAATTTTTCTTTATCTAAATAGTTTTGTGCTTTTTCGGTATTGTATTTTATTTTAGACTGTATATCTATGTTTTGGCCAATGCTATCAACATAAGTTAGAAGCAGGATTAATATTTTAATGATCGTTTTCATTTTCTCCTTCAAAATTAATCAAATTCCAATTGATTTTTTTATGCGTAATTTTGTTTTATGAACATCAAAGGAATACAATTTGATTCGGAATTTAGTTTTAAAACCAGTCGAAGTGGAGGCGCTGGCGGACAAAACGTTAATAAAGTATCTACTAAAGTGGAGCTCGACTTTGATGTTGTCAATTCAAATTTACTTACGGATGAGCAGAAGTCAATTATTTTAAATAAGCTTTCCAACAAAATTAGTAAAGAAGGAATACTTCAAGTTATTTCTCAAATCGAACGGAATCAATTAGGAAACAAAGAGATAGTCATAAAGAAATTTTATGAAATGGTCCATAAATGTTTTGTAATTCAGAAAAAACGAAGACCAACAAAACCGAGTAAAGGATCAAAAGAAAGGCGTTTGACCTCAAAAAAACGCGATTCCGAAATAAAAAATTTGAGAAAAAAGGATTGGTAAAAATGTGTCTCTTCGCTTATTGACCACTTTCTAAAGAGTTTTCTTTTGGAAATGTTCCTTGAGGTTGAAAGTAATAAAGCGTTGTCATATTGAGCTTGTCGAAATAGCTACGTTGGATTTCCAAACTCTTCGACACCTCGTCTGGCTCAGTGCGGGCTATGCTCAAAGTGACCTTCTCAATTTATTTATGATTTTTTTAATCTTTGTCTGAATCTGAAGGTAGTTATAAAAATTATCCAACCCGTTTCACGAACTCGTTCCACAAAATTTCATTCGGTGGTGGAGCAATAATAATGACAGGTTCTTTTTTTACAGGATGAATAAATTCAACTTTTCTGGCGTGAAGGTGGATGGATTTGTCTTTATTGCTTCTGTCGAATCCGTATTTGAGATCTCCTTTTATGGGACAGCCCATCGAAGAAAGTTGAACACGGATTTGATGATGTCGACCCGTGTGAGGTTTAACTTCCAGTAAATGATAATTATCCAAACTGGAAATCAAGGCATATTCTAATTCGGAACGTAAAGCTCCGGGTGTTTCTTTTTCAAAAGCCTTCGACATATTTTTTGCTTCATTTTTTTTTAAATAATGTATTAAAGTGCCGCTGATATTTTTAGGTATGTTTTTTACAACAGCCCAATAAGTTTTTTGAATCTCTTTGGTTTGAAACATTTGATTTAACCGAGTTAACGCTTTGCTGGTTTTTGCAAAAAGAACGATTCCGCTGACAGGACGGTCGATCCGATGAACTGTCCCGATAAATACATCACCTGGTTTATTATATTTTTCTTTGATGTATTGTTTTACGAAATCACTCAATGGAGCATCACCGGTTTTATCACCTTGAACAATGTCGGATGGACGCTTGTTTATGGCGATGATGTGATTGTCTTCAAATAGTACTTCTAATTTATACTCCATCGAATTACGAAAAAATTAAGAATAATACGAATTTACGAATCGTGCTTCTGGG
>JAPLDC010000062.1:7721-16564 GCA_026391935.1 Bacteroidota bacterium
TTATATTACTCTTCCTGATTGATGTTTACTAATCTTTTAAATTTGACCCCTTGTGGAGTAAAGTTTATGAGTAGATCTAGTTTATAATTACTCAACTTTAGATAATTTACTACTTGATCTATATGGGTTTTAGTAAATGTTTCGTCTTTTTTTAATTCAACAATAATTTTGTTATCGACAGAAAAGTCTAAAAAGCCTCTTCCTATTACTTTTTCCTTAAATTTCAAGGGGTAATATTCCTGTTCCTTAAAATTGTTTCTTTTCTACAAATATCGCAGCCAATGCTCTTTGATAAATTTTTTCTGTATGCCCAGGCCCTAGTTCATTAAAAACTTCATAGGCGCATCCAACTAAAATAAAACTTAATTCTGGATAAACTAAGTCAGTTCTCTTAAGCATACTAATTGTCATAAATTAAATTTTTAAATTTAACGGAGTAGACTTTTAGTATTTCTATTTTTGTTCGCTTTGCATTTCGTGTTTTTCGTAAAAAATTCTTAATTCGTTGGAGTCTGAGTGATCGCAGCTAGTACTGTTCATTGCTATTAGGGAAATCTTTTGATTTAACATCTTTGATATAATTACCAACAGCACCTTTTATGTCATCATATAAATTAAGGTAACGTCTTAAAAAACGTGGGTTAAATTCATTATTCAATCCAACCATATCGTGGAAAACTAATACTTGTCCATCCACTCCACCACCTGCACCAATGCCAATCACTGGAATGGTAATTGACTTAGCTACCGTTTCAGCTAATTTTGCTGGAATTTTTTCCAACACTAAAGCAAAACATCCGGCTTTCTCTAAAATTAGAGCATCATCGATTAATCTTTGCGCTTCTTCTTCCTCCTGTGCGCGGACATTATATGTTCCAAATTTATATATACTTTGAGGCGTTAATCCCAAATGACCCATCACAGGTATTCCCGCTGTTAAAATACGTTCAACAGATTCCTTGACCTCTCTTCCGCCTTCCATTTTTACAGCATGAGCGCCACTTTCTTTCATTATCCGGATAGCACTATTTAATGCTTCCTTCGAATTTCCTTGATAGGTCCCAAATGGAAGATCAACAACAATTAATGCACGGTTGACAGCTCGAACAACTGATGAAGCGTGGTAGATCATTTGGTCCAATGTGATTGGTAAAGTAGTTTCGTGTCCTGCCATCACGTTGGAGGCCGAATCCCCTACTAAGATAACATCGATACCGGCATGATCAACTATTTTTGCCATTGTATAGTCATATGCCGTTAGCATTGATATTTTTTCACCTTTGTTTTTCATTTCATGTAAAACATTTGTGGTGACTTTTTTTACTTCTTTGTGTGTCGACATAATGTAAAATCGTTGAATTTTAGAATTTTCAGGAATGAACCAAAATCAATTGTAAGCAACCTGCATTTCTTGATTTCTTCAAATGAAGAGTAGCAAAATTACAAATTGTTTTCGGGATTCCATTTTTAAAAAATATTCTATGTTCTCTGCCGTTTATTGACGGAAACCTACCGTCTGAAAAATTGTTAGATTTAAACCGTAATTATTAATACTTTTGTAAACCATAATTAAAAACGAATACTTTGAAAAGAATTATTTTTTGCTCGATTTTGTTTGGTACGTTATTGTTTTCTGCTTGTAGCACCGATTTGGATGTTATTGGAAATTATAAAGAAACAATCGTTGTATACGGTTTGTTGGATCAAGCTCAGGATACACAATATGTTAAGATCAATAAGGCCTTTTTAGGTGCCGGAGATGCATATGTGTATGCTCAAGTAAAGGATTCTACACAATTTGTTAACGCACTTTCTGTAGAATTAAGGAGAATAAAAAATGGAGTGCAGCTTGGTGCAACCATCTTATTGTCGCCAACAAACAAGCCTAAAGATCCCGGTATTTTTTATTCGGCTGATCAGGCGAATGCTATTTATTCTTTTAGCGCTGTTGAATACCCTCTTCATACAGATAGTGAATATGAACTTACTGTCAGAAATAACGAAACAGGAACAGTTGTTACTTCAAAAACATCGTTGATCTCTGATATAACAGGTTTTACAACTCCAACTCCTTCCGGATCATCTTTTAGTTTTGTTCTTGAAGGTTATTATCCGAATTATCCTTTCAATATTGTATGGAACAGTGCGAAAAATGCAAGGATTTATCAGGCAATCATTCGTTTGAATTATACAGATTCTCTTTCCACTGGTCAAAATGTGGCGCATGTGGTTGATTACACCTTACCATCGCTTAAAACTTTAGATATTAATGCAATGACTCCAGAAGTAATGGAGGTTGATACTAAAGGTCGTGATTTTTATAAATATATTGGAAACACCCTCTCTGATTATACGGGATTAGTTCAGCGTAAAGCTGGGAATGTCGATTTAATGTTAGTTGCAGGCTCCGATGAATTAAGTACATTTATTGATGTAAACACCCCATCAACCGGCATCATTCAAGAACGTCCTGAGTATACTAATATAACGAACGGACTTGGATTGTTTTCTGCCCGATTGAACAGAGCTCCTGAATCACGCCCTTTATCGGCTGTTTCTTGGGATTCTTTAGCATGTGGACAATATACAAAGAAATTGAAGTTTGTAAATGCCGCGGGAGTTCATCCTTGTTTATAATCTGACTCTTTGTCATAAATATTAGCGCCTTTTTGAATAAGGGCGCTTTTTTTATGTCATTATTTCCCCTTATTTCCATTGGCATAATCATTGAAAATGGCAATCATGTATAATAAAATTGTAAAAACTAAATTCTAAATAATTATGAGTAAAATAATCGGTATTGACTTAGGAACAACAAATTCATGTGTTTCGGTTATGGAAGGTAACGAGCCTGTTGTAATTCCAAACAGCGAAGGTAAGCGTACAACTCCTTCAATTGTTGCATTTGTTGAAGGCGGTGAGCGTAAAGTTGGCGACCCTGCTAAACGTCAGGCAATCACAAATCCGACAAAAACAATCTATTCCATTAAACGTTTTATGGGACATACTTTTGACGAAGTTTCGAAAGAGGCTACACGCGTTCCATATAAAGTTGTTAAAGGTGATAATAATACGCCTCGTGTAGAAATAGATGACAGAAAATATACTGCTCAGGAAATTTCTGCAATCATTCTTCAGAAAATGAAAAAAACTGCTGAAGATTATCTTGGACACGAAGTGACAGATGCTGTTATTACTGTTCCTGCATATTTTAACGATGCTCAACGTCAGGCTACGAAAGAAGCCGGAGAAATTGCCGGATTAAAAGTGAAACGTATCATCAACGAACCTACTGCTGCTGCCTTAGCTTATGGCTTAGATAAAAGAGGTAAGGAAATGAAGATCGTAGTATTTGACTGTGGTGGTGGAACGCATGACGTTTCGGTTCTTGAGCTAGGTGATGGTGTATTTGAAGTGAAATCTACTGATGGTGATACACACTAAGGTGGAGATGATTTCGATCACAAGATCATTGATTGGTTGGTAACAGAATTCAAATCAGAAAATGGTGGTTTGGATCTTTCAAAAGACCCAATGGCTTTGCAACGTTTGAAAGAAGCTGCTGAAAAAGCAAAAATTGAATTATCAAGCACAGCTTCAACTGAAATTAATTTACCTTATATCATGCCTGTTGATGGTATTCCAAAACACTTGGTACGTACCTTAACAAAAGCAAAATTTGAGCAATTGGTGGATGACTTGATCAAACGTACCATCGAACCTTGTAAATCAGCATTGAAAAATGCAGGATTACAAACTTCGGATATTGATGAAATTATTTTGGTAGGAGGTTCAACTCGTATTCCTGCAATTGTTGATGCTGTACAAAAATTCTTTGGTAAGGCGCCTTCTAAAGGTGTTAACCCGGATGAGGTTGTTGCGATCGGTGCAGCAATTCAAGGTGGTGTATTGACCGGAGAAGTTAAAGATGTATTGTTATTGGATGTAACTCCATTATCATTAGGTATCGAAACAATGGGTGGCGTATTCACAAAATTAATTGAATCGAACACAACCATTCCTACAAAAAAATCAGAGACATTCTCTACTGCAAGTGATAATCAGCCTTCTGTACAAATTGTTGTATATCAGGGAGAGCGTTCAATGGCACGTGACAACCGTAAGTTAGGTGAATTTAATTTAGATGGAATTCCTCCTGCACCACGAGGTGTGCCTCAAGTTGAAGTAACATTCGATATTGATGCAAATGGAATATTACAAGTATCTGCAAAAGATAAAGCGACAGGGAAATCTCATAACATTCGTATCGAAGCAAAATCCGGATTGAGTGATGAAGAGATCAAACGTATGAAAGCGGATGCTGATGCAAATGCTGAATCTGATAAAAAAGCAAAAGAAGAAACAGAAAAAGTGAATGCTGCAGATTCTATGATCTTTCAAACAGAAAAGCAATTGAAAGAATATGGAGAAAAAATTCCAGCAGAGAAAAAGACTGTAATTGAATCCGCATTGGCAGAATTAAAAACTGCTCATGGTGCACGTGATATTGCAGGAATAGATGCTTCATTGGAAAAATTAAATGCAGGATGGCAAGCCGCTTCTCAAGATATGTATAGTGCTCAACAAGGTGCTGAAGGGAACGGCCAGGCAAATGGCGAACCGCAGGCAAAAGCGGATAGCGAAGTTACTGATGTTGATTTCGAAGAAGTGAAAGACGAGAAAAAATAGTTTTTTTAGTTTGTGATTTGTTAAAGGCGCTCCGTAATTTTATATGCGGAGCGTTTTTTATTTGATCAACTCAACAAATCGTTTTACAAATTCACCTTTATATAATTGACTCGATTGCATGTGTCCGCCTTTCACTTCCCAAAATTCTTTTGGTGCAATTGCTTTGTCGAATAATTCTTTACCCATATAAAAAGGACACGTTTGATCTTCTGTACTATGTATAATTAATTTCGGAATGATGATCTTATCAATTTCATCAATAGCATTGTATTTACTTGGCACCAACATTTTTGTTAAGAATTTTGGAGCGCCACTTTTTTTTCCGACGTAAACAGCCATTCGCTCATGTCCGGTAAACGCACCTTCTATGACCAAGGCGTCAATTAATTTTTGTTCCCTGGCGGCTACCACAACTGCTAAATGTCCGCCCAAAGATTGACCGAATAAGATCAGTTTGGTGTTTTTTACATCTTCGCGTTGTTTGATATAATGCAAAGCAGCGATCCCATCAGCCAACACATTTTCTTGTGAAACCTTTCCTTGCGATTTTCCAAATCCTTCATAATCAAAAACCATTACCTGAAATCCGGCTTTAATAAGCGAATCAGAAAATTGAAATTGATAAGAGATGTTTGCCGCATTTCCATGAAAATGTAAAACGGTGCCGATAACATTTTTATTTTTTGGTTTGAAGAACCAACCGTTTAAATTATTTCCATTCGCCGTTTTGAAATTTATTTCTTCTACTGAATACCTTGTTGTGTCCGGATAATATTTAAATTCTTTATAGGGTTCATAAAAAAATGCAGAGGTGCTGCAGGAGCAAATGGTGATGATAAGTAGTAAAAATGGAAAATATTTTTTTGAATTAGTTGTTTTCATTTCTAGTAATTAAATTTTTATTTTTTATAAATATTAATGTGCGTTATTCAAATTTGATAGTTGTTATAGGACATTTCAATAAAAAATAATATGACATGAATCATGAAATCAATTATAGAAATAAATATTTGATTTGCAATTTAAGTGTTGTATATTTGTTTTAGTATTAATTAATAATTTTTAAATTTAATGAAAACAGGTACAGTAAAATTTTTCAACGTTTCAAAAGGATTCGGTTTTATCACAGTAGATGGTACTAATCAGGAATTATTCGTTCACGTTACAGGTTTGGTTGACCAAATCCGTGATGGCGACAAAGTAACTTTTGATGAGTCTGAAGGTAAAAAAGGTTTAAATGCAGTAAATGTGAAAAAAGCATAATTGTAAAAAAACATTTTTAACAAAAAAAACATCATGCCTCAGGTATGATGTTTTTTTTGTTTTGAAATATTTAGTCTGTCACTTCTTCTCCATTTACCCATTTGTGTTCAGTAACTTTTCCACTCTCGTCATATTCTTTCCATAGCCCGTCTTTTTGATAGTCACTGACTAATTTGCTATATTTCATAGGACCTTCCGCTTTGATATTCCCATTTTCGTAATATTCTTTTTTCGAATAGAGCTTTTTCTTCAAATCGGTAATCTCAAATATTTCCTGAGGCTTGCCATCTTCTGCATAGGATTTCCGCATAATGACGTATTCCATGTTTTTCGAATTCTCCTCCGTATATTCTATTTGTCCGTTAGGATAATAGTCTGTCCAGATTTGCGGACTGCCATCATAATAGGTTATGTTTGATTTTAATTTTCCATCGGGGAAAAACAGTTGAAGATTACAAACTTTAAATTCAACCAGTTTAAATGAGCGCTCTACATTACCATTCGAATAAAAATTCTTATAAGTTTTTAAATGTCCGTCCTCATAAAATCCCTTGTGAAGTATATTGCCATTTTCGTAGGTATCTTCCATCCAACCCTGGCAGGCATATCCTTTTTTATCGTTTCTGACAGAATCACCGCCGGTAAAAAAATTCAATTTTTCATACATGGCAATACCGTATACAGGATCAACCACTTTTGCTTCATTGTATTTTACGGGAGTAGGAATTTGTCCGAAAAACTGTGCAAACGATAGTTTAATAGAGATGGTAAGGAAAAATAGAAATAGTAGTTTTTTCATTAATTCGTGATCATTGACCTTATAGAATGTGAATATAAAAAAAAAGACGATTCGAAACAAAATTATACAGGTAATTTTGCGAAGAATTGATTGGAAGGAGATTGGAAAATATTCAGACTCCAGACGTATGGACAATTGAAATATCTATACGGTTGGAGTCTGGAATTATTATACGTGTTTTGCAGAAAATATAAATCAGTTTAATGGATGCCTTTTTCGGCGAGATATCTTTCGGCATCCAATGCACCCATACATCCACTTCCTGCAGCTGTAACGGCTTGCCGGTAAACATGGTCCTGAGCATCTCCTGTGGCAAAAATTCCTGGAATATTTGTTTTACTTGTTCCTGGTATGGTTTGAATATAACCGGTTTCATCCAAATTTAAAAATCCTTTAAAAATATCGGTATTTGGTTTGTGACCAATGGCAACAAAAAATCCGGTTACAATAATTGTTCTTTCTTCCCCTTTATCATTTCCTATTAATGCACCTTCTACGGTTTTCTCACCTAAAATTTCTTTGGTATGAGAATTATAAAGAACTTCAATATTTGGTGTATTTAATACACGGTTTTGCATTGCCTTTGAAGCGCGCATTTCGCCTTTACGAACGATCATGTATACTTTTTTACAAAGTTTAGCAAGGTAGGTTGCTTCTTCGGCAGCAGTGTCCCCGGCACCTACAATTGCTACATCCTGTCCTTTAAAAAAGAAACCGTCACAAACGGCACAGGCTGAAACACCAAAACCATTTAATTTTTGCTCAGAAGGTAATCCCAACCATTTTGCAGAAGCTCCGGTTGCAATAATTACGCTATCAGCAGTGATGGTTGTTTTTTCATCAATTATAACTTTATGAATCGGCCCGGTAAAATCAACAGATGTAGCCAGTCCCCAGCGAATGTCGGTTCCAAAACGTTCTGCCTGTTTTTTAAAATCTTCCATCATTTCAGGACCCATCGTTCCATTCGGGTACCCAGGAAAATTTTCAACTTCTGTGGTGATGGTTAATTGTCCGCCTGGTTGTAAGCCTTGATACATAACCGGTTTCATATCCGCTCTTGCAGCATAAATTGCTGCGGTATATCCTGCCGGTCCACTCCCAATGATCAGGCATTTAACGTGTTCTGTTTGTTCTGACATAATTTTAAATGTTTATTTAGTTGTTACGAAATTACTATTTGTTTCTTTTCTGTATTTATTTTTAAAGCATAAAAAAATATATTTAATTGTTGAAATTTAGCAATTGACAGATCAGGGTGTAGGCATTATTGTGTCGTAAAAGGCTCCCATTCCACTCCAGACACCAAGCGCCCCATTATCGATGTTGCCCAATATTGTTGTAGGCGAGGCAAATGGGTTTCCATTGCTGGAAAGAGCAGCTTCAAATGTTGTATAAAAATCTTTACTCGCTTTGTCTATCGTGCAGAATTTGATATAAATGGTATCTGATTTCCGGTAATAATTTCTTTCTTTATCTGAATCATTTAGTGCAGAATTGACATTGTCTGTTGGATCGTATCCTTTTGTATATGCAAATTCAAAACTTTTACCATTGATGAACTTGTCGTCAAATGTGGCACCGTACGGTGCAATAAAACGTCTGTCTTTTGTAGGGCGTTTTGCATACCATCTGTAATTATTTCCCGGAGCTGAAGGATCCGTTAAATGTGCATTTGCATAACCTAGTGAATCTTCCGGCGGTTGAGCCTTCCACCAAACTGAATCTAAAGCTACCGGATAAGGTATTGAGGTTGTTGATTTGTAAATTGTTCCATCGGCTGTGACAATATTCAATGAATAATTTTGACCTGAAATCCCCAGGATCGTACTTCCTTTATACACCACGCCAAGAGAAGAGCCGCTGTCAATCGCCAATGATAAAGTATCAGTAATGATACCATTTGAAACATAGACTTTTGCATCCAGAACATAAAAATCGGTTGCGGTTGTTCCTGAGATGGAAGAAAATAATGGAATTGTGCGTGTAATAATTACCTCGGCAACTTTTCCGTTTTCAATCACACCTTCAATGACAATTTTTTTGTCGGAGTTGGGAAGTTTAACATCAAGATTTTCTGTACATGCAGAAA
>JAPLDC010000480.1 GCA_026391935.1 Bacteroidota bacterium
GAATCAGAATTACGAAGTAGAGAGTTATACAATAGATGACTTTGATAAACCGCTAAAAAAATATAATTTGGTAATTCTTCATTCTTTACCGAGTGCGAGAAATGCCGCTTCTAGTATCTTGACGGAGATAAAAGCTTCTAACATTCCTGTATGGTCATTCTCTGGTGCCACGAGTGTTATACGCTCCGATCTTTCCTTATTATCAAAAGCGAATAAAACAAATGAAGTGGAACCTGTTATGGAAATCAATTTTCCTTTGTTTACAATTAGTGATGAATTAAGAACCTCTTTCAAAGATTTCCCTGCTGTTGTTTGCCCTTTTGGTGCTGATCAAGTTGATAATAATAGCAATGTTATTTTATATCAACGTATTGGTATCGTTGATACAAAATCCCCATTGATGGTTTTTAACACGATAGGAGAAAACAAAGTTGCTTTATTTACAGGTGAAGGAATTTGGCGATGGCGCCTGCAGGATTTTGCTGCTCATGGAAATCATTTGGCGTTTGATGAATTTGTTTCCAAAACTGTCCAATATCTTTCGGTAAAAGAAGATAAAAGTTTTTTTAAGGTGCTTGGGAAAAATAATTTTTTCGAAAATGAAGCCATTGAATTTGAAGCAGAAGTTTATAATGAAAGTTATGAATTAATAAATGACCCCGAAGTGAATATTGTTTTTACAAATGCCAACAATAAAAAATTTAATTATTCATTTAGTAAAACATTGAATGCATACCGCTTAAATGCTGGGATGATGCCTGTTGGGGAATATAAGTACGAAGCCCAGGTAAAAGTAGGAGGAAAGCTGTATACGCAGCAAGGCGTATATAGCGTTACAGCGTTACAGGTAGAATTGACAAATACAGTTGCCGATCATCAATTGTTATTTAGTCTTTCAAAAAAACACGATGGCGAACTTCTTTATCCTTCTCAGATGGAGAAATTAGCAGAAATGTTAAATAATCGGGAGGATATCAAATCCGTTTCCTTTACAGAAAAAAAATTAACGGATGTGATCAATTTGAAAGGGATTTTCTTTTTAGTATTGGCTCTGCTGAGTTTCGAATGGTTCTTGCGAAAACGCAATGGATCATATTAATTGAGTACATTCATTTAAAAATTTTTCTTCTTTTCCTTTCTAATATGTAACATCGTTTTGTATGAATTAAAGTTTCAAAACACTATCTCAAATAGTTCTAATTTTAGTATGTTTAACAACCTGAAGAGTCTTTTTACTATTATTTTTTGGCTTTTGTCTTAATTCTAGCGCTATTCGTCTAAATTATATGTAAAGAATATTTGTTTAAATTAATTAATTACTTAATTTTATAAAAAACAAAAAATAATACTATTATGGTTAAAACAGATGCTACCACTCAAATTAAAGTTCAGAAATCGAACAACCTTCGTATTAAGGAACTTGATTATAATAACATCACATTTGGTAAATTATTTTCTGACCACATGTTTTTTACTGATTTTAAAAATAACGAATGGTCCGATGCTCAGATAATTCCTTATGGACCAGTTCCAATGAGTCCTGCTACTTCAGCACTTCATTACGGACAGTCAATTTTTGAAGGAATGAAAGCTTATAAGAATGATAAAGGTGAAGTATTTTTATTCCGCCCCTTAGATAATCATAGACGTATTAATATTTCTGCTGAACGTATGGCAATGGCTACTATTCCTCAGGAAATTTTTATGGCAGGATTAACTCAATTGATTAATCTGGATAGAGATTGGGTGCCTGATACTGATGGCGCTTCACTTTATATCCGCCCTTTTATTGTTGCAACAGATGAATTTATCGGAGTTCGCCCGTCAGATAATTACCGTTTTTATATTATTACTTCTCCTGCCGGAAAATATTATAATGAACCAGTGAAAGTATTGGTAGAAACAAATTATATACGTGCTGTTGAAGGTGGTGTTGGATTCGTGAAAGCTTCCGGTAATTACGGTCGTTCATTGTTTCCTGCTAAATTAGCACAACAAAGAGGTTATCATCAGATTGTTTGGACGGATGCTCGCAACCACCGTTATTTAGAAGAATCAGGTACGATGAATTTATTTGTTGTGATTGATGATGTATTGATCACTCCTCCATTAGGCGATACAATTTTAGCTGGTATCACACGTGATAGCGTATTAACACTTGCACGTGATTGGAAAGTCAAAGTTCAGGAACGTAAGATCAGTATTGACGAAGTATTGGATGCACATAAAAACGGTACTTTAGAAGATGCCTTTGGTACAGGTACTGCAGCTACTATTGCTCAGATCGCACAAATAGGATTTGAAGGAAAAGATTATGTTCTTCCTCCTGTCGAAGGTCGTATTTTCTCAAACCGTGTTGCTCAAGAATTGGAAAATATCCGAAAAGGAAAAGTGGCAGATATTCATAACTGGATGTATAAAGTTGTCTAATAAATTTTCTGAAAATATAGAACTCCGGATTTTCCTCCGGAGTTTTTTGTTTTATAAACTTTTCATTTTCTGAATACCTTAAATACTTTACTAAGAAAATTCTTTTTCCCCATTATTCCTTTCCATCCTTCTCTTACTAAAATAATACCTGAAATGCTTATCAGTACGAATGGGGAAGGCCAATAATTCCTTATAGTGCCCACGATCATAACAATTATTATAATGAATCCAATGAGTATGCCACATGCAAAAAAAAGGTTGTACAACCAAGGGGATTTTTTGTAATAATGCTCATCTGTTTTCTCTTTATAGATATAATTATTTAAACTGCTCCATTCACTTTGGTAATTTGGATGTATCCCATTTGGATAACTGTCATTCTTTATCGAGGAGCCGTAATATTGTTTTTTTCTTTCAGCGGTTGCCTTTTCTGTTTCTATTTTGTCTAATTTGATATCATATAAATAACGCGTTTTTTCATCTGTTAATGTTTCATATGCTTCACTTACAATGGCGAATACTTCATTTGCCTTTGGTGAGTTATTTATATCTGGATGTACCAATTTCGCTTTTAGCCGGTATGCCTTTTTTATATCTTCCATGCTGGCACTTCTGGAAATCTCTAATATTTTATAAAAATCGTAAAGCATATAAATTGATATACTATAGCTCTTTAAAGAGTGATATATACATTGTTAATTGGAATGTAGTCAAAGGTCTTTATTCAATAATAATGTATTCGCTAATTTATGGAAAAATATTGGTGAATGCGTCTGTCTTTCAAAAAGGAGGTAAATATGCGTTATGTTATATTCTTTTCAATTGTATTAATTATTAGTTCAGATAAAATAAATGCTCAAAAAATTCACGATTTGAAGGAGGTCACAATCTCTGCTGAACGGGTCGTAGATACTGTTTTCGGAACATGGAAATATAGTGTCGCAGATTTTGAATTCATCGGAGATAAGCTCCTTATTCTTACTTTTAAGAAAAGTTTGGGAAAAGCTACAGTTCGGCTCGTGGATGAATACCAAAAGGTACTATCCTCTTTTGAGTTGCCAGATGAGGCTCAGAAATTCTATAAAGATTATTTAGGATTTGTGAATGTAATTTGCTCTGATCACATCTATCGCGTAACTGTTAAAGAGGATGTCTTGCACCTGGCATCCTTGCCGGTAAATGAATATCGAAAATTTATTATGCCTTGCGTGGATAGTACCGAAAATTCAATTTATTTTTCTAACTACCAAAGGGATTATCCTGAATTTACCTATTATGCTTACAATTCATCCGAAAAAATAATCACTCCTTTAAAGACAATTGGTGATCCTGATGTGCTGCACGGTTATAATATGGAATACTATTTTCTAAAACCAAAAGAAAGAGTATATGCCCGAAAGCTTGCAGATTATTACGGAGTTGATAAACACCGAGTAGCTGCAACGATGAGTGGTTTAACAATTAGCATGTATTATACTCCTTTATATTCTCCTTTGTTTGTGATGAAGGATACCGTTTGCGTATTTGATCATTCTAGTAATGCTATTTTTAAATATGATAAAAACTTACGACAGCTAGATTCAATTCCTATTGATTATAATCATCCGGCAAGCTGGAGAGACTGGAAAAATGAGGTGATCATTGATAAAGAAACTGTTAAGGCATACGCATTATATCAAAAAAATGGCTTTTATTTTCTGAAGCATATAGATATGAATACAGGTAAAATAATTGGTTCATTTAAGCTTAGCAATCAAAATGTTGAAAAGATAAAGATCAAAGGAGATTACGTCTATTATATATATCGCCCTTTTGAATCTTTGCAAGAAAAGTTTGTGTACAAAGAATTAATAAAAAATTAATGATATTTTGGTTTGATTTTTGTAAATTTATAATTGTAATTTATAACGAACCATAAAATGAAAACAAAGATCAAGGTATTAATATGTGGAATTGCAGTGTTATTTGTTGCTGCAGCTTTTAAATTGATTGAGCATACCGAACTTGAAATTGGCAAACCTATTCCAAGTGCCGATGCAAAAATGATGGATATTAGTGGCAAAGAGGTTTCCTTAGCTGACATAAAAGATGAAAAAGGGTTGCTCGTTATTTTCTCTTGTAATACTTGTCCTTATGTTAAATTAAGTGAAGCGCGGATAAAAGAGGTTGCTAAGTTTGCGAAGGCGAATAAGATCGGTGTTGTTTTAGTGAATTCGAATGAAGCACAACGTGCTGATGAAGATTCATTTGAAGAGATGAAAAAATATGCGAAAATTCAAGGGTACGATTTTAATTATGTTGTTGACAAAAATTCGGTTGTTGCAAATGCTTTCGGTGCCACTCGTACCCCGCATTGTTTCCTTTTCGATAAAAAAGGCTTGACCTATCGCGGTGCAATTGATGATCATATCAAAGATGCGAATGATGCGAAAGAACACTTCTTGAAAGATGCAATTTATGCAGTTAGTAACGGAAAGGCTGTAAAAACAAATTCTACCAAATCAGTTGGATGTTCCATTAAGAGAATAGAAGAATAACATTTTAATAAAATTGAATCAATAAAAAAAGCTCGATCAGTTGCGATTGAGCTTTTTTTATTGACTTGTAATTAGAATTACCGATTTTTAAAATAGCAAATTGATTTACTTCTTTCCTTTATAATGAGACTCTGCCAGAAGCAGGTCTATATCTTTCATGAGTTGATTGATCTCTGTAGAATCTGTGCCATCATAAAATCCTCTGATCCTTTTTTCTTTATCGATTAATGCAAAGTTTTGTGTGTGAATAAAGTCATCAGGTCCTCCATTTCCTTGTTCAGCATTTAATAAATACCCCGTACGGGCAATTTGATATAAGGCTCTTTTTTTTCCTGTAACAAAATGCCATTGTTTTGAGTCTGCATTGTGTTTGATGGCATATGCTTTTAATTGTTGTACAGTATCAACTTCAGGGTCAACAGTATATGACAATATTTTTACTTCTGTATTTCCTTTGAATTTTTCAGCGATACGTTCCATTTGATTGCTCATAATTGGACAAATACTGTGACAAGTGGTGAAAAAGAAATCAGTGACATACACACTGCCTTCAAAATCCTTTTCTGTTACTATTTTTCCATCCTGATCGGTAAAACTGAAAGGAGGAATCGTATGGAATATCGTGTCTGAGTTTCCACTCTTGACATCATAACTCCGTTCTCAGAAAATAGCCAAGGTGCGCAAAGGCTTTTCTTTATCATAAATAAAAAATGCATATACAAAAATACTTGCTGCGACTAATAATAATAATATGTTGGTGATCTTAAGCTTCATGATTATTCGATTTGTGAAAGTTCAAGTTTTAGAAATTCGAAAGTTAATTTTTTTTCAAAAAAATGGTTAAAGTTCTTTTTTTGATTAATGATAAGGGTTGCAGGCAATGCACCTGTCCATGCATCAGAGACTTTAGGAATAAAATAATTCCCATTTATTTCATCCAGTAACAAAACTTCAGAAAATATTTTTTTTGCGTTAATGAAAGGAAGCACTTTACTTGCAAGTTCCTCTTTAAAATCCATCGTAACCAATAGCACTTTTATTTTTTTATCTTTATAAACCTTTGAAATACTATCAAAATCGGGTAGTTCTTTTACACAAGGTGCGCACCAGGTAGCCCAAAAATTTACAATATAAGTTGTGTCTGAATTGTTTTTAATCCTTTTTTCCAGATCAGTGATCTTTAATATTGGGACATTTTGTGAAAAGCTGAAAACGTTGAAAAGCAACAAAATAATTGTGACAGGAATAAATGTTGCTATTAGATTACTTTTGTTCATTTTTTAAATAATGGTCAGTAATTAGGAGTTTTTCTACAAATTACAGGCCAGTTTTGCTTAAATAGTTTGTTGTAAATTAGACCTTTCCAAAGGTATTCATTATTCTAATTGTTTCTATTTTTTAAATCTGTTTATACCAATTATTTTCATAATTTTAGACTCGAAAACACTAGATAAAACGAATTGGGTTCTGTTGAAGAATATAAAATTACCGCTCCAGCAATTAGTACTGCAGGCGTATACTATTTTACTACCGATCATGATATTAATTATGAAGTCCGTTTCGGTCGTAGACAGGACAATATTTTGCATGCTACCATTGTGTTTGGTGTCACAAATGATGAATATGAAGGTGAAGAATATACCGTTACGAACAAAGGGGAGTTATAT
>JAPLDC010000201.1 GCA_026391935.1 Bacteroidota bacterium
TGTGACTGTATTCGAAAAGAATGATTTAATAGGTGGCCGAGCCAGAACGATGCAGGCAAATGGATTTTTGTTTGATATGGGCCCTAGTTGGTATTGGATGCCTGATGTGTTTGAACGCTATTATAATTTATTTGATCACACAGCGTCTGATTTTTATGAATTAAAAAAACTCGATCCGGGGTTCAGGGTGATTTTTGGAGTAGGTGACCATATTGATGTACCCGAAGATTTTGATCAATTGTGTTCTCTATTCGAAAGTATTGAGAAAGGCAGTGCCGTCAGTCTTAAAAAATTCATAAAGCAAGCCGAATATAATTACAAAGTAGGAATGTCCGATATGGTTTATTTTCCAGGTCACTCCATTAAAGAATTCATGAGCTTCGCATTACTAAAAGATGCTATAAATATTCAACTTTTCTCTTCTTTTAAAAATCATGTAAGGTCATATTTTAAAAACCCAAGATTAATTGCACTGATTGAATTCCCTGTTCTCTTTCTTGGAGCAATGCCAAAAGATACACCGGCTTTATACAGCTTAATGAATTATGCTGGACTGAAGCAAGGTACTTTTTATCCTATGGGAGGTTTTGGAAAAGTGGTAGATGCATTTAAAAAAATTGCCATAGACTCAGGTGTAATGTTTAAAACTTCAGAGAATATTGAGGAGTTATATATTCAAAATGGAACAATAAGCCATATACGCTCAAATGGTATACGAATTGAAACGGATGCTGTTATTGCTTCGGCAGATTATCATCATATTGAAAAGGAATTACTTCCTAAAGAGTACCGTACATATGATGATCGCTATTGGAATAAAAAAACGTTTGCCCCATCTTCCTTGATTTATTATTTAGGAGTGAATAAAAAAGTAGATAACCTAATTCATCATAATTTATTTTTTGATGAAAATATTGAAGAACATGCTGAGGAAATTTACAAAAGCAAACAATGGCCTTCTAAGCCTTTGTTCTATGTATGTTGTCCTTCAAAAACAGATCCTGGTGTTGCGCCTGAAGGTTCAGAAAATTTATTTCTTTTGATGCCAATTTCAATAGGATTAAGTGATGATGAAGAAACACGTGAACGTTATTATAACATAATGATGGATCGTTTATGCAAATATGTTGGTGAAGATATTCGCCCAAACATCGTATATAAAAAAAGTTATTCTGTTTCCAACTTTATCAGCGACTATAATGCATACAAAGGAAATGCATATGGTTTAGCAAACACGCTTCGGCAAACAGCCATTTTAAAACCAAAAATGAAAAGTAAAAAAGTGCAAAATTTATTTTTTGCAGGACAATTAACTGTTCCTGGCCCTGGTGTTCCGCCATCAATTATTTCCGGACAAATAGCAGCAACTGAATTAATGAAACATTTAAAATCTTAACTATGAAAGCAGTATTCGATAAAATATCCGCTCAGTGTAGCAAAAATGTTACTCGGGAATATAGCACGAGTTTTTCTTTAGGAATCTACTTTTTAAATAAAAAATTTCACGAACCAATTTATGGTATATATGGTTTTGTTAGGTTAGCTGATGAGATCGTAGACAGTTTTCATGACTATGATAAACCCTTACTCATGGAAAGATTGAGATGCGATACGATACAAGCAATTGAGGATAAAATTAGTCTTAACCCAATTATTAATCAGTTTCAACAAGCCGTTCATACTTACAATATCGAATGGGAACTAATTGATACGTTTCTAAAAAGCATGGAAATGGACCTCATGCAAAAAGAACATGATGATCAATCATACAAAAATTACATCCTCGGGTCTGCAGAAGTAGTTGGCTTGATGTGTCTTCGTGTATTTGCAGAAGGCGATGATATGATTTATAATAAATTGAAACCTTACGCCATGAGCTTAGGTTCTGCTTTCCAAAAAGTTAACTTTTTACGGGATATTCAAGCCGATTACACCATACTTGGTAGAACTTATTTTCCTGGAGTGAATTTCGATCAATTTTCACACATTGAAAAAATAAGGATAGAAGAGGAGATAGAAGCAGAATTTCAACATGCTCTTTTAGGAATAAAAATTCTTCCATCAGGGTCTAGGGGAGGTGTTTATTTAGCATATTATTATTATTATAAACTTTTTTTAAAAATAAAACAAACTCCAGCTGAAAAAGTAATGAACGCAAGAATTCGAATTCCGAATCTTAATAAATTCAGCCTAATGTTTAACTCACTTATAAGAAACCAGATAAATTTATTATAAGAGTTATGCACTGAACTTTCAATTAAATAAATTTTTGAACTTTTATACATCAAGCACATTAACTGATTTCTATCTAAAAAGATAATAATAAAATAGATGCTGATCTCAAATTTATGTATCACTAACGAAAAAATAATTTACAAATGAACACACATGTTATTTTAGTAAATACAAATGACGAGCAAATTGGTCTCATGCCTAAGATGGAGGCTCATCAAAAAGGAATACTTCATCGTGCTTTTTCAATATCCTGTGAATTAAAACCTGTTTCTAAATTTATTTATAAAGCTGAATTGGAGAATGGTTTAATTGAACATGAATATGACCATGTGTTTATAGGATATTGCGATGATGAACCTGTAATTAACAAAAACGAAGCCAATGCATGGAAATGGATGGATATTGATGCGCTAAAAAAAGATATCAATATTAATCCTGCTCTTTACACAGCCTGGTTAAAATTAGCGCTTGATCATTTGACAAACTCTTTAACAATGGAAGAAATTAAAAATGGTTCATTAGCTATATCATGATTCAGCTTTTAACAAACAGCTCTATATTATTTGTTGCATTCTTAAGTATGGAATGTGTGGCTTGGCTTGCTCATAAATACATAATGCATGGTTTTGGTTGGTTTTTGCATAAGGACCATCATCAAAAAGAAATTGAAGGCTTTTTTGAAAAGAACGATTTCTTCTTTTTAATATTTGCAATACCTGGAATTCTTTGTTTCCTTTTTGGAAGTATATATTATTCAATTTTTTTGTTAATGATTGGCAGTGGTATTACTTTATATGGGGCTGCTTACTTTTTCGTGCATGAAATATTTATTCACCAACGCTTTAATGCTTTTAGAAATATAGATTCGTCATATCTGCGTGCTATACGAAGAGCTCATAAGATGCACCATAAACATTTAACAAAAAATGATGGTGAATCCTTTGGTATGCTATGGGTGCCAATTAAATATTTTAGAGTGTCTATGAAAGCAAAACAAAAATGAAACAGTTATACCTCATTATAAATATAGCATCGGTAATTGTTCCCATTCTATTTTCATTTCATCCTAAAATAAAATTTTATGAAAAATATAATTCAATTTTTCCAGCGATGCTTCTTGCTTTAGTTCTTTTTATTCCATGGGATATATTATTTACATATTTAGGAGTTTGGGGGTTTAATCGTAATTATGTTCTTGGTTTTAATTTTATTAATCTTCCGATAGAAGAGGTTATGTTCTTTTTATGCATACCTTATGCTTGTATTTTCACATATCATTGTATTAATAAATTTATGAGAATAGAACGATTTTTAAAATTTGAAAAAGTTATTTCTTTATCGCTCGTTCTATTTCTTTCTGTTTTAGCTGCTTTGAATTTTACTAGACTTTATACTTCGGTAACTTTTACTGCTTTGGCATGCTTTATTTTGTTTTTAAAATATATCCTTAAGGTATCCTGGTTGCATAAATTTTATCTTTCATATCTTATTTTGTTGTTCCCTTTTATCATTGTAAACGGACTTTTAACTGGTACGGGGTTAAATGAACCAATTGTGAGTTATAATAATAATCAAAATTTAGGCTTCAGAATACTCACCATTCCATTTGAAGATGTTTTTTACGGTATGTTTTTATTGATGCTTTCTGTTTCTGTTTACGAACACCTTTCTGGTAAATCTAAAATTTAAAAGGCATACTTATTTTCGCTTTCGACATGCAATACAACAGTAAATTATTTTTGCTACGATTATTTTCACGGGACGATATAGAAGGAACTTACATTGGCCTGGTGATAGTTCAGAAAATAGTGCAAAAACATGATGGCAAGGTCTGGGCCGAATCTATACTAAATGAAGGCACTATATTTTTTTTAGCATACCGAAAATTAATTAAATATAAATATTTATGATAGAAATTTTATTGGTGGAAGAAAGCAATGATGACGCAGCACTTACAATACATGCGCTAAAAAAAGGCGGATTAATTAATTCTATTCTCCATCTGAAAGATGGAAGCGAAGCTTTGGATTACCTCTATTGTAAAGGCAAGTATGCTTCTCAGATTTTTATAGAGTATCCAAAAGTGATTTTTCTTGACCTTAAAATGCCAAAAAATTCGGGAATAGAAGTATTGGAAAAAATTAAATCAGATCCTTTATTAAAAAAAATTCCTGTGGTAATACTTACTCCCTCAAAAGAAGACTCGGACGTAAAAAAGTGTTATGAGCTAGGTGCTAATAGTTATATTATAAAACCTAATGATAGTGACAAATTATTTATTCTAATTAAGGAACTAGGATTGTATTGGCTGGTAATAAATCAACCTCCACTCTAATGTACATTCCTCTATATATAATTTATTACAGGATTCAAAGCATATTTGTTTATTAGATTTCTGAGGAAAGAAAAACTAGATTTTTGTTATTCATGAGTATGGGGCAAAGAGTTCTTTAATATGTAAGAAATTTGATTGTATGTTTAACCGAAATTTTTAGAATACTCTTGTTTTTCGCTTTTATGAAACGTAATTTCGCTATTATAAACGACTATAATATATTGTATTTTATTTGAATATTTCAAAAACAAACATTTTTTTTGTTTTTGCTCTTAACCACTTATCGTAATTTTCTATCAATCTCGTTTCTTGGAACTTATTATTTCTTTTCTCAGATTCTATTGCTATAGAAAGTTCTTTTAAAGTAGATGTTTCAAGCTTTACATTCAAATGCTTCATAGAAGTTATCTTCAAAATGTATTCTATAATAAGTTCTTCCATACTGATAAGGAGTTTTGCATCCTTATTTTTTTTTAAGATCTGATTGCAGAGCGTATTCGCTAATTCAAAATTCTTTAATTCATAATGCACAATTACATTCAGGATTTCCACGCGTATAAACACCTGGAGTCTAGCAGAAGAATCAAAGTCATTCATTATCCTGTTGATATATTTCAAGGATCTGTGAAACTCTCCAAAATAGACCAGCGTTATAGCATGAAGATAGAAGAAATAGATTAAATGATAAGGTTCTATTTTTAAATTGAGTTTTGATATATCTTTCTCAATCTCCTTAATCTTATTAAGTGCGTTCCCGAATTCGTTATTAATAAGATAATATTCTATCTCATGGGTATTGGTATGAACAAAAACTCTTTCTGCAACCACCTCTTTCTGAAACTGAACTGTGGCGGGGAAATTCTTTAACATGTTGATATCTGAAAAGAAGGAGTTTGTCTTAAAATGCTTTTTTATAGATAGTAGTCGGTTGATTATAGAAACAAAATCTAAAGGGTTTTCAGTTTGGTAAGTTTTGGAAAGAATAAGTATATCTTTCAGTTTTTGTAGACAATTTAGTTCTTTCAACTTATTTCCAGAAGCAAAATAATAATTGGAGTAAATGAGATAATAAAAGATCTTAGCAGAGAAGGACAAAGCATTATTTTCAGATTTTAATTCCGGATGCTTCAAAATAGCCTTGAATTTTGTCAGTATTTCCTTCTTTGAATAATTCTCATTTTCTGATTGCAAAATGTTTGTCTCATAATAGAGGTCGGTAATTAGTTTTAAATTATTTAATAATAAGACATATTTGTCAATCATTT
>JAPLDC010000251.1 GCA_026391935.1 Bacteroidota bacterium
CCTAATTCTTTAGGAGCATTTTTTATTTTATTTATTTCTGAATCACCAACCTGACAGGCTTCACAACGTCTCTTTCCTTATCTATAAATCGAATGATATAGATGCCGCTAATGTAGTTATTTAAATTTATCAGCATACCATTAGAAATAACTTGCTTCATCGACAAATGCTCTATTTGCTTTCCTAATATATCAGAAATAATGATTTCTGATGAATTGCAGAACGAAGCATTTTCCATATTAACAAAAACATGATCACTTGTTGGATTCGGAAATATACTTATAACATTATCGGAGCCTGCATATTCGTTTACACCTAAATTATAGCAATTACCAGGCATATTAGCATCCAACCAATCAATTCTTGTCCTGATCCAGGATTTAAATAAATCGATGTCGCCTTGAAATGTTGTCGGCTGCAAACCAATTTCAGGCGTTCCTACATCAATTCCCAAAGTACTCCATTTACCCTGATGCCGTTGCTGAGCCGAATCCAAAGCAATTGCTGTAGAGTCTATATAATGGAATAAATAATTTGTATCCAAAATACTTGTCCGCAAGGTCAACCATCTGCATTTTAATTCGTTTTGAAATGTTGTGTCTTGCAACATTCGAACGTACCAGCCATTAGAATTAACATCTGGTCCGCAATCGTTGATCTTATATGCCCAACCGGAACCATCTGTTGCAGAAAAAATGCCACATCCAGGAATATTCGTCCAGGCCCAATCAAAATCCCAAACGGGACCTGCTTTCAATTTCCCTCCCTTATCATCTCTGTTCTTATTCATGTACCAGCTTTTTTTAAATCCGTCATTGTTACGTGATAATTCATTAACAATAAAATAATCAATGAATGAACCTGTGCTTAAATAGGCACGGTAACCGGTAGTCGGATCAGCGTAGGAAGCACTATATAATGCACTCTCGAAACTGTTGATATACGTTTGAATGTATGTTTTTTGCTGTGGAGTAATTTTATCGGGCTTAGGATAATCATATACCAAATGTACATCGTAGGTTGGATGATCGATCGGATTATAATTCAATAACCAGCTGTTTGTACCATCCCAGTAATCATTTTTGATAATGTATCCTCCGGTAAGCTGAAGCCCCACATTGTCAATTGTATCCAGTTTAGAAATATTCACCCTGTTGCTGTCCCTCTTTATACTTTCGGACAAAAAATAAATTCCCTGATACTGGCCATTTAAAACTACTTCGCAATGTCGCGATCGCGTTCCATAATGTCCCATCTCACTAAACAATTTATTGGCAAGGGTATTTCGGATATATACTTTATCGTTATAGGTTGTTAGCAAGCACCAGTCATGTTCAGCAGGCATACCTAACAATGTGGTATCATTTTGAACCATCAAATTATTCCGAGTTTCAAAACCATAAGGCTTTTGTGGGAATGTAGAAGAAAATGCTCCACGTAGTTCAATTCCAATATTATTGTTATAGGCATTTGGGACATCTGTAACATGGTTTGTTATTCCCGGACCGTTATAAATAATTTTCATGTTCGCATTGATCTTCGGCTGATCAACTATGGTTTGAGAAAATGTATTTATCAATACAATAGGTAAATTGGAAGAAGAAAACACATTCGGCAGAGGAGCGCCGGCACCGAAAGAAATATTCCAGCTGATCACATTTCCTGCATCAGCGGCATAGGTATCCACTATTCTTAATTTCCAGGTCCCGTTGCCATTTTGTCCGTTGTTTGCATTTCCAAGCGTATTCATGGGTCTGAAACTTCCTGTAAAAGGAGCTGTTCCGGAAACAATAGAAGTTGATGCACCCTGACTAAAACAAGTATTTGTAAAATTATCGTCACCGCCACCAACGTATGATAATAGTAAAATATCTGTTCCATCAGGTGCGATCAGATCTATGTTAAGATCCGAATCATACGTATGCGTAATATCGATACAAACACTGACCAAACCATGTGTTGCATTCAATGTTATTGGAGTTAAACCTGAAACTATGATGGGAAAATCATTGATCAATCCATCATCTGAGATGGGGCCACTGCCACCTGTAAAAGTTTGAGAATAAATAAAGACTGAAGAGATTAGAAAAAGGGATGTAAATATTTTTTTCATAGATTAGTTTAATGTGAATACTAACAAATCTACATCAAAAACATGTCTATTACAAACTGCAAAAAAAAGAATTAGTCGATTATCTCCTGAACTCTTCCTACTTGCCTTGTATCCAATGAAACTTTTATTCCGCGGGAATGAAATGCTGCACTAGTAAGAATAAATTGCACTTTTCCACGCGTTCGTTTTCCTGTTCGCTGATCTTTTTTCAGAACAATATCAACCTCCTGACCTAACTTTATGTTAGCACGATACATATTTGGAGTATGAGGGACTTTTAAATTCATTGAGATTTAAACAAAATTAATTATATTTGAATACAGAACACAATTCTATCCTTATGAAAAAAATATTTTTTTTAATTTTTTCTTTTTTTATCCTGTTTGAAGGTTTTTCTCAAGGAACAATGAAAGTCAGAAAATGGCGCTTTACTGAAAAAGATTCTCTTGAAAGAGGTCAAATGATGTTTGAGGAGGAAAATTATTTATTGGCGCTTCCTATTTTTGACAAATTACAACAAAATCATCCGAATGAATTATATTTAAAATATGTCACAGGAATTTGTGGATTGTACCGCAGTGATATGCATGAAAAAGCATTGGAATATCTGTCTATTGTTTATTCAAAAAATAAAAATGCTGCCGGTATAAAATATGACCTTGCACGTGCCTATCACTACAACAATAGATTTGATGAAGCACTTGCAATGCTAGATGATTTTTTAAAAGATAAAAAAAACACAGAAAAAGAAAGAAAGGAAGCCCAACAACTTATTGAATATTGTAATAACGCTAAGATTTTAGTTGCTGCACCAGTAGACGCCAAAATTGAAAACATCGGTGATATCGTGAACACTGTTGGTTCAGAATATGTACCTGTAGTTTCTTCTGATGAAAGTGTAATGATATTGACATACACAGGAGATCAAAGCACAGGTGGAATTCAAAACGGATACAATCAACCGGATAGTTTCGGGATTTATTATGAAGATGTATTTATCACTCATAAAGAAAGTGACAATTGGGTAACTCCTTCAAGTATTGGCGCGAATATAAATACGAATGCACACGATGCGGCAATCGCAATTTCGAACGACGGTCAAAAATTATTTATTTTCAAAGATGATAGTTATGATGGTGGAGATATTTATATGAGTAAATTGGATAGTGCCAACTGGTCGGCTCCAGAAAAATTAAGAGGTGAAGTAAATACTGCAGCCTGGGAAGGAAGTGCTTCTTTAACTGCTGATGAAAAGACACTTTACTTTTCCAGTGAACGCCCCGGAGGCTTTGGGGGGAGAGACCTTTATAAAGCCAGTATAATGACTGACGGGGCCTGGGGAAACATTCAAAACCTCGGCAACACAGTAAATACGGCTCTTGATGATGATGCCCCTTTTATTCATCCTGACGGACATACATTGATATATAGCTCCCAAGGATTGAACAGTATGGGAAGTTATGATATTTTTCTTACAACATTTAATCAGGCAGATTCCACTTGGTCTACCCCTAAAAATTTAGGATACCCAATTAATACTCCTGATGATGACCGTTATTTTATTTTATCTAATGACGGAAACAGAGGCTATTATGCTTCCGGAAAAAGCGGTGGATATGGTTTGCATGACATCTATGTTGTTGATATGCCGGATAATTTTGTTAAACCAAATGTAATAATGGTAAAAGGGATCACCACATTGGATGACAAACCGGTTGAAACAATTGTACAGGTAGACATGACTGATAACAATAAGTCATATCGTACTTTTAATTCTAATCCCGTTCAAGGAAATTACTTGGTGAATTTAATGACTGGTCACAATTACAAAATCACCTACCAATTAAAGGGATTTCCTGATCAAATAAAAAATATTGATGCTATGGTCATCAATGGATATTCAGAAAAAATCGTTGATATTAAATTTAGCACGAAAAGAGATACTATTAAAACGGACAGTATTGCAGTTATTGCAAAAATTGACAGCACAAAAAACACACCTGTAATTATTCCTGAGGTTGGAGATTTT
>JAPLDC010000259.1 GCA_026391935.1 Bacteroidota bacterium
CGAGCTTATTATTTCTGGCAATTTCTAGTCCTTCTTTACCATCATTGGCTGTAAGTACATTATAATTTGCCAACTTAAGAATTTCAGATGTATTTTCTCTAACATCTTTATTATCCTCAATTACCAAAACTGTATTATTTACTATCATAAGAAAGAAAATTTAAATTAAATTTATTTATACGTTAATAAAAAACAATCACACAAATATAATTAATGCTTGAAACTAATTTTATGACTCAAATCAGCATTTAGTGTCAACTGAATAAATGTTTTCACATGAATATTAAAATTACTATTCATGAATTGCCAAAAGTGGAACATGCGTGTGAAATGCCACTTTCTTGGTATTTGTTTGTTGAAACATATGCGCCAAAAAATTATGCTTTTGTGGAATCATTATTAACATATCCACATTGTGTTTATCTACAAAATCATTAATACCTGCAACAGGATCATCGTTCTCCGGAAAATAAACGGAGTATTTTATATCTTCAAAAACATTTTTAATCCTTGATTCAGAAAAGGCTGTTTCAAAAATCGGCTTTGCAGATGGCTCCACAACGTTAAATATCATCAGATTAGCTTTAAACATTTCCAAGAACATTTTTATTTTTTTGTATGCTGGAGAATCGCTGATTGACTCGTAATCACAAGCTAAAGCAATATTATGAACCTTATTGAATTTTGCATTATGAGGAACTACGAGGGTCGGACAATCGATATTTTTGACAACACCTGTAGCATTTGTTCCAATAAGTTCAGATAACATTCCTTGTCCAGTAATACCCATAACTATAAGATCTACTTTTTTAGAACTTACAATATCTCTTACTTCATCAATAACAAAACCTAGGACCGCTTTCTTTTCTATAAGAATATTCTTACCATGTTTTGCATGCAATATTTTTTCGAAAGCAGTAAGTTGCTTCATACAATCTCTTTCTAATTCTTCTATCGAAGGCATCACAACAGGAATATCGCTTGCTACCATTGGCACATGAAAAACATGCAATAAGATCAATTTAGCATTAGTAAGTTTTGCAATTTCGGCAGCATAATCTGCTGCATTATTTGCTGTCTTGGAAAAATCGGTGGGCATTAATATAGTTTTCATGATATATCTTATTTAAACCGTTTCTATTTCACAACACCAAAAATACAAGAGTTTAATTCTTGATAATTTGATTTTAATCAAGACTAAGAGTGATTAATATCACACCCTCTAATTATATGATCAATATCACAATATCATCATTCAGTGAGCTTTGATTTTTTCGTACTATATAATCAAGACCTTGCTGATTGTTATCTGAATAAAAAATAATTGAATTATAATTCAGAAATGAAATCAATCATGATCTGTATTGATTTATATCAAATAATATATTATTTATCTAAAATATATTTGCAAAATATTATTGCAACTATTTTTGTGAAAAATATTGAAAACATATTATTGATATTTTTATCTTTCGGAATCATAGGATTTTTGACAATACTATTATTTACACCAGCCATCGGAAAATAGCTTCTAGTCTAATTAAAGAATAGAATAAATTACAATACCTCAAATCATTTCCGATTTTACAATTAAAAATGTTTCTACAATAATTTTTCTCCCAAAACAATACCTTTAAAAGCACTATTAATAGAGCATTTCACAACACTTCAATATTAATATTTTATTAACTAATCATACACTTACTACTTCATATCCATATTCATCTATGTGATTAGCATCAACATTCTTTTTGATACGAATCATTTTACTAAGGAGAGTGGCGTAATATTTTTGTTCGGAAATATTTAATTTAATTATTCACTAAAATTATAAATTATGAAACGAACGATTACCTCAATTACTGCAGGACTTTTTCTCTTCTTTTCGAGTTTGCAGGCGCAAACAACTTGTTCGGATGATCGGGTTGCTTACGTTAACTCAAAGAATATACCTTCCACAACAGGAGCGTATACTTTATCTATAGGAGCAGAAGAAAAAGCATCACAAGCCTACCATTATTCAGGACCTGGGAAAGTGGGTGGTGCAAGAGTATATGGAGATGTACTATCATTAGTAGGTGTAAAACTAAAAGTTAGTTTATATAATGTTGACGCAAATGACAGACCAACCGGATCTGCTTTATCATCTACACCTATCACACCATTTTTTGCTTGGAGTCCGGCCTATTTTGATGTTAGCTTTTCTCCATCCGTTCCAATCAATTCAAATTTTGCTTTGGTTGTAGAAATAATAAATTCTCCAGGTTGGGGGCAAAATTTCGAACTTAAATATACCGGAAACGGTGAAGGTTTAGGTGAAGATCTTGCGTCAATTGCAGGTACAACTACCGGGCATAACTGGGCAAGTGCAATGGATGATTTTGGAAAAGATGGTGACTTTTTCATTTATCCGAGAATGATTAATTTTAATACACCAAAGTTTGAAATCGCAACTTCATGTATTAATGTTGGAGTTCCAGTAACTTTTTCTAATTCTACAGAAATGACTACTGACAGAATGTTCAATATTATTACACAACCGGGGTACTCAGGCACAAATTTTTTATACACCTGGAATTTCGGTGATGGCTCAGCGGTTTCTCATTTGGCAAATCCTAGTCACACGTATGCAACAGCAGGTTCTTATACTATTTCATTAACATCTACAATTGACGGTTGGGATTTGGATTGTTCAAAAACATTTTCAAAACCAATTTCCGTAGGACTTTCTATAAATGCAACATCTATTGCTAATGTATCTTGTAATGGTGGAAATAACGGAAGTGTTGTGGCTGTCGGTGCAGGTGGTGCTACTCCATATTTATATAGTATCAATGGAGATGTTTATCAATCTAGTACTTCATTTAGCGGACTAACTGCAAGAGGGTATACTTTGTATATTAAAGACAATTTAGGGTGTATTAAAACAACAAGTTTTACAATTACACAACCTTCTGCTATTCATTTTACTTCTGCTACTTCAACAAATTCAAGCTGTGGAAATGCTGATGGAGGTATCTTAGTTGTATCATCCGGTGGAATTCCTCCTATGCAATATCAACTAAATTCAGGGGCTTTTCAATCAAGCGGAACATTTAGTTCTTTAAGTACAGGAGCATATACTGTAACAGCAAAAGATGCAAACGGGTGTACCTTCTCTAACATTGTTCTTGTTAACGATGCTGGAGGTCCGGCATTTAGTGTAGTAAATTCTACCAATGTTAGTTGCTATGGTGGAAACGATGGAACTATTTCATTGTCTTCTTTAGGTGGAACAGGTGCAATACAATATAGCATTAACGGAGGAACTACTTTTCAACCAAGTGGTACATTTACCAATGTTACGGCTGGTACATATACAGAGATTGTAAAAGATGCGGCAGGTTGTACCGACCTACAGGTTGTTACAATCAGTCAGCCTCAAGAGTTAACATTAACTGCATCTGCAGTAGACTTAACGTGCAATGGAAGTAGCAATGGGCAGATCAACATCATTAATTCTTCAGGTGGAACAGGAGCTATTTCTTATAGTATAAATGGAATCAGTTACCAATCAGGAACCAATTTCCCTGGTTTAGCTGCAGGTAATTATACTGTTTATGCAAGAGATGTTGCAGGTTGTGTAAAAACAATTTTAGTGGTTGTCGGACAACCTACAATCTTAACAGCTACTGTTTCTGTTACGAATGCTTTATGTAATAATTATCAGGATGGATCTATCACAATAACTGCAAATGGAGGAACACCGGGATACACTTACGGTATCGCAGATGATGGTGAATACCAAGCATTAAGTAGTTTTGA